>JAGYMJ010000698.1 GCA_018400625.1 Planctomycetota bacterium | reverse complement strand
CCGAAAGCGCCCGGCAAGGACGCCGGGCGCTTTCGGGGAGGGGCGGGCGGGGCGCATTAACGGCTAAAGGGTGTTGATACGACGTTCGCAGCACTTGATCTTCATTCCACCGGCACAAGGCACGGTGGGGATGTTAAACAAGGTGCGGCAGGATGCCACGTATTTCACTGAATATTTACGAGTGGGTAGTCGGGCTCCCGTAGTGAAAATAGTGTTCCACCGGAGCAAGTCCGGTGGTAACAGACGGGGTTGAGCGGATCCTTACATATTTTTAAACGCTTTCTGTATCATTTTCCGCTTCGAGCGCATTCACTTTTTCATCAGGAAAAACTAATGTGATTTCCTGATTTTCAATTTCGTCCAATATCAGATCAAAAAACTCTGATTGGTTCTGAATTTTGGGCATAAAAGTACGGCCCCCCGAATAATATTCCCTCATTCTTTTAATAACAAGAGCGGTAAGGCTAAACCTGCCGCCCACCAATCCGCTCAGGTCTTCAACTCTTTGGTCCTGATTTCTTTTCATGTTTCATTTCTCTCTCAATCATAACAAATTATTTGTTCTAATTTATCCGAAGCAATTGGCAAATCATCATTGATGATCACACAATCATATTCATTTTTCATTTCGAGTTCTTTTTTTGCAATTTCCAGCCGTTTCTGAACAGTCTCCTCGTCTTCATCTCCTCTCGTACGAAGTCGGTTTTGAAGTTCTTCCATAGAGGGCGGAGCCAGGAAAACAAGTTTTACTTCCTCATAGTATTTTTTCAGTTCCAGGGCGCCATTAACATCAATAACAAGCAGTACCGGTTTACCTTTTTCATCGGCTTTTTCGATCGACGAAACAGGGGTTCCGTACCAATGTCCGCCATAATAATTTCTTTCGATCAGTTCACCGCTGCTCAACCAGTCATTAAACTGTCTTTCCGATACAAAGAAATAATCTTCGCCGTTTTTTTCACCGCTCCGTGGCGGTCGGGTCGTAGCGGTCACAGCTCTGACGGCCTTGCCTTTTTCACATACCGACTTGACAACGCTATTTTTCCCCACCCCGCTTGGACCGGATATGACGAAAAATTTGGAACTTAAGGGGAGCTTGGATGATATTTTTTTTTCTTTCATCATCGTATGGATTATTCCACATTCATCACCTGTTCGCGCAACTGATGGATGTCGGACTTGATATCCAGAGCATTATGAATGAGTTCGGATGATGGCAGTTTTGACCCCAGCGTATTGGCTTCTCTGTGCATTTCCTGGGTAAGAAATTCAAGTTTTTTACCGTTACCTCTTTCATCGCTGTTTAATGCCATTCTGAACTGTTTAAAATGGTTTTCCAGTCTTTCCAGTTCTTCGGCCACATCGGAGCGTTCAGCCATAATGGCCACTTCACGAGTCAGCGCATCGCCTTCTAATAAAACGTCCGAATCCCCGATGAGCTCATCGACTTTGGACTGCAGTCTGTCTTTATAGTTTCTGACCGCCCGGGGGATAGCATTTGATACTTCATCAATTTTTTGTTCGGCCGAGCTGCAAAGATCAAGCAGATAATTTTCAAGGCTTTCACCTTCCGCTTTCCGCATCTTATCAAGGCCTTGAAGGGCTTTTTTCAGGATATCAGCAACACTTTCAAACATTTCTTCTCGCATGCCGTCAGGTAAAGAATCCAGTTCCATGACCCCCGGCAGTTCGATAAGCCCGGCCACATCAGCGGAGACATTCAGATCACATTCCGATACGGCCATTCTCACGGAATCGATGTAGGATATCAGTTTTTCTTTATCAAGAAGGCTTCCGATCGTATCGTTGGACAGATTTGTTTCGACGTTGAGATAGAGGTGTCCTCTTTTCACATATTCTTTCACGATTTTTTCCAGTTCTCCCTCTTTATAGCGGAGAAAATCGGGCAAGCGGGGCGTAAACTTAAAGACTTTATAATTGACGCTGCGCACTTCCACCCGGGCCGAGCCTGTAGCGCATTGTCCTTCGATCCAACCGTATCCGGTCATACTTTTAATCATTAACTTTGATCCTCAGGAAGACTTTCGGAGACAGAATCATCCGGCTCAGGGGCGTCCTGTTCATCAGGGGCGTCCTGACCATCGGGAGTAACCGGCGCAGTGTCCTGTGGCGCCGGGGCCGTAGGGGGCATATCAGCGGCTTCATATTGCATGCGAGCGAGTAAAACACAAATAAACAGCAAAAGGAATCCGAGTACATAAGTCGCCTTAGCGATAGGGGTGGCAGCACGGGCTCCTATAAGCGAATCGCCGCCGGCCCCGCCAAGCCCGGCCAGTCCACCTCCGCGGCCACTTTGAATTAATATCGCGAGCACCATAATCACAGTGACGATCATGGCATAGGCCAAGAGGAGGCTGCGCCATATAGGCGGCCCGCCTC
>JAGYMJ010000697.1 GCA_018400625.1 Planctomycetota bacterium | reverse complement strand
GGCCGAAAACCCGGCTCGTAGTGGACGCTTTCAAGCGTCCGCGGGCTAGGCGCCATTTCCCGGACTCCGGAGCCCTTAAAAGGGCTCACTACAAACTATTTACAGCCTTTTCGGTCAGGCTGCTCGGTGGGGATGCTACGGATTTCACTGAGGACTTACGTTGCCGATTCACCCATCAGCGTTTCACTCTACCCTTGGGTTGTCTTTAACATCAGAAATTGATTTCTGCAAATCATCTTCGGGTAGTGTGGATTCCACAAGCTGCCCGTCAAGATATGTTTCATAGGCTGAGAGGTCAAGCAGCCCATGCCCGCTGTAACAGAAGACAATATCTTTTTCCTTCCCTTCTTCTCTTGCCTTTAACGCTTCTCTGATGGTCGCGGCTATGGCATGGGTTGTTTCCGGGGCAGGGACGCTGCCTTCGGTTCTGGCCCAGGTCAGCGCTGCATCGTAACATTCAAGTTGATCCAGTGACTCAGGCTCGAACAGTCCGTCAACGACGGCCTGGCTGACAAGCGGTGCCATGCCGTGATAGCGAAGGCCGCCGGCATGTATTCCCGGCGGAACAAAAGTGTGCCCCAGGCTGTACATCGGCAGCAGCGGGGTGGTCTTGGCCACATCTCCATAATCATAGATGAATTCCCCGCGTGTGAGGGTCGGACATGCTTTGGGCTCGACAGGTTTGATCGTTATATCGGCCCCGTCGATCTTTTCAGCAGCAAAGGGAAATGCCAGACCGGCAAAATTGCTGCCTCCACCGGCGCAGCCTATAATGATGTCGGGCTTTTCTATGCCCACCTTCTTGAGCTGTGCGCGTGTTTCAAGACCGATGATGCTTTGATGCAGCATGACGTGGTTCAACACGCTGCCGAGTGCGTAACGCGTTTTGCCGGAAGTGTCACTGACCGCTTCTTCTATGGCTTCGCTTATCGCTATTCCCAGGCTGCCGGGGGTGTCGGGCATTTTCTTGAGTATATCTCTGCCCGCCTGCGTATCCTGGCTCGGACTGGGTATGCAGTGCGCTCCCCAAATCCGCATCAGAACCTTTCTGAACGGTTTTTGTTCGAAACTTATACGCACCATATAAACTTTACATTTGATCCCCACCAGCCCGCAGGCATATCCTAATGCGCTCCCCCATTGTCCCGCCCCTGTTTCGGTAGTAAGGTTTTCTATCCCGAACTCTTTATTATACCAGGCCTGAGCGACCGCAGTGTTTGGTTTGTGGCTTCCGGGCGGGCTGACACTTTCATCTTTATAGTAGATTCGCGCCGGTGTATCCAGATGTGTTTCGAGGGCCGAGGCGCGTTTCAGGGGGGTGGGGCGCCAGCTTCTTAAAAAACCAAGAATCGGCTTGGGAATGTCAATCCAGCGCTGCGTGGATACCTCCTGTTCAATAAGGTTCATAGGGAAAATCGGCGCCATGGTATCAGGCGTTATAGGTGTTCCGTCGGCCGTCAGGGGCGGCCGGAGCGGATTGGGCAGATCCGCGGCCAAATTGTACCACTGGGTCGGCATTTCGTTTTCCGACAATAAAATTTTTTTATTTTCCATTTTCCTTTCTCCTGTAATAATGATTCACTTTAGACTATGAAAAGAGCTTTTGCTAAAAATAACTTCGACGATACTTTAATGAGCATCATGTTGTTTTTCTTCATCTTCCTCCATTATCACTCTGCTTCGCTTTTGATGGTGATCATCTTTCAGTTCCCGATGATAAAAAAGGCAATCCCCTTTTTTCCCCGTTTGCACGGTGTTGTCGGCGAATAAAGATTTTTGGAAAAAAGGACATCCTTCACAGTCGGGTATATAACTTCCGCAGCATCTTTTAGGTCGCTTTCTGACTTTCTTTTTGGCATGACGCCCATCGGTTCCTTTTTTTCTTTTATGGGGCGGTTTATGTCCCGTTATCAGCAGTAATATGCCGATGATCGGCAAAAAAATACCGGTTAAACCCCATTCGAAAATATTCTCTCCCTTGAAGTGTGCCGTTAAGCCGGTAATTAAGCCGCACGCTAAAAGGAAAACGATGACATATAAGATGATTATACCCATTCCCTGCATCCCTTTTTATTTTGGCTCTTCATGTGCGAATTTTGTGGGATACCTGAAGGAGTGCGGCACGGTGAGTGCCGCATTAAAATGGAACCACAGCGAGCATCCAAAAAGCAAGAAAAGCCCGCACATTCAAAGTCGCCAATCGGCGATTAAAGACTTTAATGCGTTTTTCGTTTTTATTCAAAGCCCTTTCCCTGTTCCATTCCAAAGCGGCACTTATCGTGCCGCACTCCATAGTTAGCCCTTTTGGTCCCTCAGGACAACTTTGGAGCAGTCTTCAACGCGAAGAACCATTATTTTTGATCAGCCTTTGAATTCCAGGAGCATAATGCCAATATATTACACCTAAACGAGGATTGCATGCAAACAATAATCATCCAAAGGACAAATATCACATCGGGGTTTTTTAGGCCGGCAGATTCTGCGGCCCAGTTTTATCATGTTCATGTGCGCACTGTAAGTCTGTCTGGGGGGGATCATGTCCGACATTATCCTGTGAGCCTTTATGCGGCTGCAGTTTGCTAATATGAGCCCTGTTCTTTTACAAACCCTCAATACATGGGTGTCAACAACAAATGCAGGTCTCCCAAATCCAAACAAAAGTACAAGGCGCGCTGTTTTTATCCCTATGCCTTTTATTCCTGTGAGCTGTTTTTCGGCTTCTTCAATCGACATGTTCTTCAGGAAATCAAGGTCATATCTCGCCCACTCCTCCTTCAGCCATGATAAAATTGTCTGGATTGTTTCAGCTTTTTGGCGGGCTAAACCACCGCTGCGGATAACTGTTTGCAACTTTGAAAGCGGTGCCGTTCTGACGGCATCCCACGCACAATAATTTTTCTTCAAAGAGTCGAAGGCCCGTTGGCTGTTGGTGTCCGAGGTGTTTTGCGACAAAATTCCCCGTATGAGAACATCTAAAGGATCGCGCTCCGGCCGGTTTTCCGTTCCGAAACGTTTTTCCAGAGCTTTGAGTATTTTTTCGGTCTTTTGCTCTTTTGATGAATTTCTGTTGCTCATGTTCGGATATAAATAATAAAGCTATGGTAGATCGAACTGCATGCCGTCCCGAGCAGCTTCAACACTTATTCCCAGTCTTTCCGTCATTTCCCGGGCAATTTCATCTGGATTTTTGTTCACTATACTTTTTCCAAAGTGCGTCAGAATAGCATATTCGGGCCGAATTTCACCAATCAGGCCCTCGGCTTCATCAAGGCTCAGGTGCTTCAATTTCCTCCCAACATGCCCGCTTTGCCGGACAACATTAATAACTAAACAGCGGCTGCCGGCGTATTGTTCCGCCAGTCTGTCAAAATTCAGAGTATCCGTAATAAAACTCAAGTCACCGCCTTCAAGATGAAACCTCAGCCCGTAAGTTTCTACATCATGGTGATGTCTCAAAGAAGTGCTGAATTGCAAACCATCAAGACTGTAAGTCTTTTTCTCTTCAAGCTGCACGACTTCTTCAGGGGCTTTTTTTATGTAGTTCAGTAAGATTCTGTTTTCGCCCTCCAAACATTCCCGAGGCGCATAAAAACGCCCGCGCCGTTCCCAACCACCGCAAGTCATCGCATCGATCATCGCGTTGGCATCGCCCGAGTGATCAATGTGGGCGTGTGAAAGAATAATGGCATCTAATTCAGTGGCATCGATGCGAGGGGTGACTTTAGAACATCGTAAAAGAGTACCGGGGCCGGGGTCCAAAAGGATTTTCTTTGCACCCAGCCTTAAAAAAACCCCTGCTGAATAGCGCAGCTGTCTGGCCATGACATATCGGGCCCCGGCCGTCCCCAAAAACTTAATTTGAGCTTCAGCAGTATCTTTGCAAATAGTCTTTTCCATTAAAAATTATGATACCCCAAAAATGTGTTTTAACCGAAATCCTGATTTTTTTCCCCTTGTAATTGTCCACATCCTGCCGCTATGTCCGATCCGCGTCTGTATCTCTGAATGACCATTATTCCGTTATCCTCAAGTAATTTTTTGAAAGCGGCAATTTCTCTCTTCTCCGGCGGTGTATAATCAGCCCCGGGGAAACCATTGAAAGCGATCAGATTGATTTTTGCATCTAAACGACGGGCTATTTTACCCACCTCTTCTGCGGCATTGGCGGTTGTATTCACCCCGCTCAGCATGACATATTCGAGCATGATATCTCGTGCAGTTCTTTGGGAGTAAAGTTCACACGCGGCTATAACCTCACCCAAAGGATATTTTCGGTTGACCGGCATGAGTTCACTGCGCTGCGGTCCAAAAGGGGAGTTGAGTGATAGTGCGAGATTGGGACGTGATGAATGCCCGGCCAATTCCTTGATACCGTCCACTATCCCGGCGGTGGAAACCGTTACGCGTCGGCGTCCGAGACCTATACGCTCCGGATCAACTAACCCTTCAAGCGCCGGCAGCAGGGCTTCGGTATTCTGCAGTGGCTCCCCCATCCCCATGAAAACGACATTTCCCACCGATCCGTTCTGAGAACTCAGATAGATGATTTGCCCCAATATCTCCGAAGTTTTGAGGTTTCTGCGGAATCCTTTACGGGCGGTCGCGCAAAATTTGCACCCAAGCTTGCAGCCGGCCTGCGTCGAGATGCAAAAGGTGCTGCGTTTCCCCTGATCCATCAATACGCTTTCGATCACCTCCCCATCTTCCAACCTGAAGGCAAACTTGGTTGTCCTGGAGTCTTCTGAAACCTCCAGGTTGTGCATCTTCGGCATTTCACAATCGAACGATTCCAATATCTTCTTTCGTGTATCTTTGGACAAATTTGTCATCGATTCCGGATCGGTTGTCATCTTACGGTAGATCCAATCGACCACCTGATCCGCTCTGAATGAAGGCTCTCCCTGACTTTCAAACCAAATTGCCCATTGATGCGGCGTTAATTCCAATATGTGTTCTGGTGTTTTCATTGTGGTCATGTTTTTTGATCCCGGCGCCCCTCTTTTGTATTTGAAGACCGGTCACTTTATAATTGTTTTGTAAAAAAATTTTTGTCATAAACTGCCGATGTGAGTCCTCAGTGAAAATCGTGGCATCTCCGCGGGCACAAGGCACGGTGGGGATGCCACGCGGTTCGCTGAATATTCATCGACCGATCAATACATTTTAACATATATGGTAACGCTATGAACAATATGGGCAAAATTTTCAAACAAGCAAAGGGGTTTATCTTTGATCTTGACGGCACTCTTTACCTTGGAGACAGCCTCATCAACGGCGCCGAACGGGTGGTGAAAAAATTGCGGAAAAGTGGACGAAAAGTCGCTTTTGTAAGCAATAAACCCATTGCCCGGCGCAGTACTTATGCAGAAAAACTCCGGAAACTTGGGATCGATTGTGAGGAATCCGATGTCATTAATTCCAGCCTGGTTCTTGCTCAATTTATCGCGGCAAACTATCCCGAACACACTGTTTTCCCCGTAGCCGAGCAGCCGGTCATCGATGATCTTACTGAGCTCGGTATTGAGGTCACGGAAGACCCGGATACCGCTCAAATAGTCGTGGTTTCCTGGGACAGAAGATTTGACTACCAGAAACTTCACAAAGCGTATAAGGCGGCGATTCAGGGTGCATTGCTCATCGGCACCAACCCCGACCGCACCTGTCCCATGCCGGACGGCGACCTGCCGGATGCAGCCTGCATGATTGCTGCCGTCGAAGCATGCACTGAACGTAAGGTTGATCCGATCGTGGGAAAACCCTCTGAGATCATGCTCGATGAAGCCCTGAAACTGGTCGGCCTGCGCGCGGATGAATGTGTCATGGTCGGGGACAGGGTCGAAACCGACATACTTATGGCCAGCAGGGCCGGACTGTTATCAGTACTGGTGTTGTCGGGCGTGACAAAAAAAGAAGACCTGAAACATATTGCCGTTAAACCGGATGCGGTCGCGGAAAGTGTGAAAGATTTTTTGACTTTCATTTAGCTTTCTACCTCAATCTTCATTTTCTCCGATGCTCTTACAGTGATTTCTATATTATGTCCGGAATTTTTCACCAGAAAACAAAAAAACACCGGCGCCGCGTGCGCCTGTCCATACACGGACGCGTTCAGGGGGTCGGTTTCCGACCGCATATCTACCGACAGCTCGTTCACAGAAATTGTGCCGGCTGCATTCAAAACACTCCGCAGGGAGTCTTGCTTGATATCGAGGGGGAAGCAAAAACCGTCGAGAATGTCGTCCAAAATTTTGCAGAGATGATCCCGCCACGTGCACGCATTGACGATATGGAAGTGACGGAGTTGGCGCCCACCGGTGAAAAATTTTTTGCGATCTCTGATAGCTCATCCGACGGCGACAGCCTGCTGCCGATTCCGCCCGATATGGCCATATGCAGGGATTGCCGGAGAGAACTGGCTGATGCCGCCGACCGCAGAAGCGGATACGCCTTCAATACGTGCACGTGCTGCGGCCCGCGTTTCACGATTGCCGGGGGCGTGCCTTTTGACCGTATCAATTCCGAAATGGATAAGTTCCCGTTATGTGCTGAATGTCGAAAGGAATTTACCGACCCCTCCAATCACCGTTTCCATGCTCAAACCATGTCATGTCCGCGCTGCGGCCCCCATTTGTCATTTTTTTCTTTAAATGAAAACAACGCTAAGGCTAAGGAAATCACGGGTTCAAAAGCAGCGATTGCCGCGACGGCAAAAGCGTTGCGGGATGGACTTTCTGTTGCAATAAAAGGATTGGGCGGTTTTCACCTGGCCTGTGATGCCTCAGACCCGCAGGCCGTTGAGAGAATAAGGGCCTGCAAGCGGCGGCCTCATAAACCGCTGAGTGTCATGGTAGGCGGTTTAGATACGGCCCGCAAAATCTGCGAATTTACTCAAACTGCAGAAGATATCCTGAGCTCGGAAATAGCGCCCATCGTTCTGCTTGAAAAAACAAGCTCTTCTTTCCTTTGCGATTCGATCGCACCGGGACTCGGCCGTCTCGGCGTTATGCTGCCATACACCCCGCTCCATAGGCTCCTTCTTGACCATACCGACACGCCGCCTGCGCTGGTCATGACAAGCTGCAACCGTTCGGAAGAACCCATAGCTCTGAACTCCGCATCTATCCAGGCCGGGCTCAGCGATATGGTTGATGGTATTCTGGATCATAACCGGGAAATTCACAACCGCTGTGATGATTCAGTCGTCAGTATTCATTCCGAGGCACCGGTCGTGTTCCGTCGTTCGCGCGGCTACGTGCCGGAGCCGATCATGCTGCAACATAATGCCCCCCCCATCCTTGCCGTCGGGGCCATGTGGAAAAACACTTTCACGCTCACCCGAGGCGCAAGAGCGTATCAGAGCCAGCATATCGGCGATGTGTCGGACGCTGACAATGCCGACTATTTCGAGGACACCTTTCGTAAATTTTCCGGTTTGATGCGTATTGAACCTGAATTGATAGCCTGTGACATGCATCCGGATTATCCTACCACCGCCTTCGCTCAAACTCTGGCTGCCCGGAAGGGATTGCCGGTGGTCAGGGTGCAGCACCATTATGCGCATATCCTCTCCTGCATGGCGGAGAATGCGGAATCGGAACCGGTCATCGGCGTGGCTATGGATGGAACAGGTTACGGTAATGACGGTAAAATTTGGGGGGGGGAGTTTTTTATCGCCGGCCTGCGCCATTACACCCGCAGGTTCCATTTTGAATATGTGCCCATGCCGGGAGGTGATAAAGCGGTTTCACAACCGTTCAGGATGGCCCTGGCGTATCTCAGCAAAACGATCGGGGCCGACAGGGCGGTTTCTTTTATGCGGGAAATTCACGATGATGCTCTGCCTCTTGAACAGGTTGCCGGATTGATCAACAACCAAAAACTCTCGCCCTTGACTTCAAGCTGTGGGCGGCTCTTCGACGCTGTCTCTTCTTTGCTCGGTATTCGGCACAAATGCAGCTATGAGGGGCAAGCCGCCTGCGAACTCGAAGCGCTCGCCCTTAAGGGCGAATCCGGAGTTTATCCTTACCGGATAGGTGATCAGCAAGTATCTTTTACTGAAACAATTAATGCGATAATTGAGGAAATGAAGCGAGAGATATCTGTTTCGGTTATCTCTGCGCGCTTCCACAACACCATAGTTCATGCTGTCGTTTCCCTATGCGATCTTATTCGTGGCGAAACGGGGCTTGACAGGGTTGCCCTTTCCGGCGGCGTTATGCAAAATAAGTCTATACATGAAAATGCTGTTCTCGAGCTTCATAAACTCGGTTTTAAGACCATTTCCCACAAAACGGTTCCCCCCAATGACGCAGGATTATCGCTTGGGCAGGCCGCCTATGTTAATGCCGACCTCAGTGAATAAATGAAGTAAGTATTCAAATGAGTATTCGGTCAACACCGTCTGTTGCCACCGGAGTTGTTCCTTTGGGACACTATTTGACGACATTTTATTTTTATTTTTGATAGTCTTATTTCATGTTCACTTAAAAAAACTAAAAAAAAAAAGGATTTTTTTTTGATAATACCGGACTTATAATCTTGTATTATATATCTCTATGAGTTCTTAATGCTTGCTTTAGTGGGAAGTTTCCTTTTTTTTTCTTGTGTACTCTTGCTTTTTGGAAAAAATAATATATAATTATTAGAGCTGACAATAAATGCTTTTGGTCGGCATGGAAATGAAAATTAACAACATAATATAAGTCCCTTTTTTGGAGATCGTAAAAATGTCCAAATTGAAGAAAATTACCGGTTGGGCTGTTTTCACTTTTTTGTTTTTGTCGCTTTCTTCTCATTCTTATGCTGATCTCCAGCAGGGGGACGACGCGTTGAGGGACGGGGACCTGCAGGGGGCTATCGGCCACTACGACGACGCCCTCGATGACGACCCCGACGATCCCGATGCCAACCTCAGATACTCGCTGACGCGACTGATGGACCTGGCCGAAAACCCGGGGGATATTGGGACCCGGCTCGGCGAATGGGGGATCACCTACGACCACGACCTCTATCAGGCCGTCAGCGACTACCAGTACTATATGGGCCACCACCACCGCCTGCCCGGATTGGAACTGCCGTATGATATTCCTGCAGAAGGTGAATGGGATTTCAATGCAGCACCCTCTGTCAATGTTTCAGTCGATGCGCTGCGCAGCGTTCTGACGGCGCGTTTCAATGAAATCAACAACAATCTGGCGAAGGTCTCCGCAGCCGATGCGACGGTCACCCTCACCGTGCAGGGGGACCTCATACCCGGTGCGCCCTATTTCGACCTGCCGGAAGGCAGTTTTACAGATATTGCAAGCGGCGATAACCACGCGGTGGCGCTGAAAGCGGACGGCAGCATTGCTGCCTGGGGGCAGAACTGGGAAGGGCAGGCGGTACCGCCCGGCGGGAACGACTACCAGGCCGTGGCGGCCGGGTATGACCATTTGCTGGCACTGAAAAATGACGGAAGCATCGTGGGATGGGGCTGGAACCGGTACGGCCAGGCGGAGACTCCGCCTGGAAGCGATTTTACGGCCATAGATGCCGGATGGGACTATTCGCTGGCTCTGAGATCAGACGGAACACTCTACGCCTGGGGCTCTGACTGGGGAGTCATGGGAACGCCGCAGGGGACTGGATTTACAGAAATCGCCATCGGGGAGTTTCATTCGCTGGCGCTGCACACCGACGGTCATATCGTCGGCTGGGGTATGAATGATTATGGTCAGGCAACGGCTCCTGTGGGGAACAATTACGATGCCATCGCCGCCGGACGGTCGCATTCACTGGCGCTGAAAGACGACGGCACCATCACAGGCTGGGGCGACAATACCTATGGTCAGCTTCCAGAACCCGACGATAATACCTACACGGCCATCGCCGCCGGCTGGGACCATTCCATCGCCCTCACGGACGACGGACGCATCGTCGGTTGGGGCAGCAACGATGACGGCCAGGCCGCCCCGCCCGACGGCGACGGTTATAAAGCCCTAGCCGCCCGGGCGAATTATTCCCTCGCCCTGGATGCTAACGACGAAATCGTGGTATGGGGGGAACTGGTGACAAACCAGGAGTTTGAGATCGACGGTCTGGATACTTTGGCGTTGGAAGCGGGCCTGGACCTCGCCTCCGCCCTGTTGCATTTTGTCTCGGCCTACGACCTCGATGTCATTTACAGCGATCTGGACGATGAAGAGTGGGACCTGACGGCCGCCTACTGGGAAAACGAGGCCGCCAACCTGCTCACCCTGCGTAATAACGGTACGTCATTCGGTGATGCTCAGGGATCGTTCGTTAACGCCCTTCAAAAAGCGCATGACGCCCTGGACGAGGTCATCGAACACGATGACACCTGGGCCCGGGGCGGGCTCATCGCCGCGCTCATCGACGACATCAAGTTTCCCGAGCACGATGACGGAGAGTACCTGGAAGAAACCGTCTCGTTTGATGAGGTCGTCAACGGCGATGAACCTTCGGAGGACTGGTACCTGCTGAAGCAGGATCTCGAAGACGCACGTTATTACATCGACCTGGCCATCGAATCGCTGGCCGAAGAGAAAACGGTGACGGCCACACTCTACGAAGATGAAGTAACGGGCGAGAAGGACACGGTCATGGTCAACCTTTCCAAACTCTTCAGCGATCCGCCGTCGCGCGACAACCTGCCCCCGCTGGTCGATGTCTATGAAGACGGTGTTTTTGACGGCGTCGATTTCGATTTCGACCAGGCGCCTGACGATGCCATGACGCTCAACGGGCTGTTCCCGGACTGGACGGATAAGACCATCCAGGCGACCTCCACCGCCGGCGGCAGCATCGCTCCCTCCGGCAGCATCAACGTACCGCACTTCGGTTTCAAAGAATTCACGATCACACCGGATGACCGCTACCATCTCCTGGATGTCGTCGTTGACGGCGAAAGCGTTGGGCCGGTGGAAAGCTACCAACTTGACAATGTGACCACCGATGACCGCACCGTCCACGCCGTTTTTGAAGCCAATATCGGTATCTCCACGATCGAAGATCTGCAGAAGATCGGCTATGATCCAGCTTATCCTCTGGACGGCCATTATGATATCGTCAACGACATCGATGCGTCCGATACGGTAAACTGGCGAAACACTGCTGATTACAGGACCGGCCAAGCTTCATGGACATATCATATTTTTTCATTCGCCGACGTTGCCAAAGCGGATTCGGTAACCGTCTATGTGGACGGTATCGAGCGTGCACATGCCGTGCAGAACAGTGCGTGGACAGACGGGTGGTATCTGGATTATGAATCCAACCGGGTCTATTTCGTTGATGGAGACGGGAACACGGTCAGTCCCGCTAATCTGTACGGTGTCGACCCTGATTCGCTGGTGACGGTCGGCTGGGAACTGGACGACGAAGAGGACCCGATCGGATTCCAGCCCATCGGCAACAGCTGGGATCGACCGTTCACCGGTGTGCTTGACGGGCGCGGATATGTGGTGACCGGTCTGTACCAGAACAGTCCGTATGCCGAAGTACTTGGAGTATTTGGCTATGTTGATGATGGCGGTGAAATCAAAAACCTCGGACTGGAAGATGTGGGCATCAGCGGTGCTTTTTCTGCTCATTGGGGGGATGTGGGGGCTTTAGCGGGTTCTGTCTATTGGGGGACCGTGTCCCAGTGTTACTCCACCGGGTCAATAACTGCGGGAACGGGATTGGGTGGTCTTGTGGGTTACAATGACGGAACGATTGTCGAATCGTATTCGGAGTGCCAGGTCACCAATGAGCGTCCCGAAGGCGAGGAGCAGATTCTGGACGACGCCATAAGTTACAGTATGGAATCCGGCGCTTCAGGCGGCCTTGTCTCCATGAACAGCGGCCTGATCATTTTTTCCAATGCGACCGGGGATGTGACGGCCCAGGGAACGGCAGGCGGTCTGGTCGGATGGAATTACGGTGGAATCATGAATTCATTTGCCCGTGGTGATGTTTCCGGTCAGGGGGACATGTACGGAGGTGCAGCCGGTGGTTTGATCGGTTTTCATGAAGATTACGGGGAAAGTTTAGTGAGGAATTGCTACGCGACCGGACAGGTTCTGCTCATCGATCCTTACGCCGAAAACGGCGATACGTATCCCGGCGGTGGTTTGATCGGCGGTTCCCCTGATCAGGGTGGGGCTTACGATGAGTTCCCGCGCGAGGATGAGTGGGAAAGCGGCGTGTGGAGTTCCTTCTGGGACACCGAAACGTCCGGCACAACGGAGAGCGCCGGCGGTACGGGCAAAACGACCGCTCAGATGAAAGATGTCGCCACTTTCACCGATGTGACGACCGAAACGGCGCAAACAGGATATCTCATCGGTGTGGGCGACGACTATCGCAACACTTTCGATTTCCCGCGATTCGTGCCCGCGACCGAAACCATCTATCTCAACGGTACGGAAGTCGATCCGGATAATTATTATATCGATCAGTTACAATCATGGTTGGTTTTCAATTTCGAACCTGAAGAAGGGGCAATCATTACCGCGGACTTCACCGCACGGGGAAGTGTCGGACTGCATGAGCCATGGGATTTTGTTGATAACCCCTATGATGATGTGAACAACCTGGATATTTGGGATATATCCGCGGTCCGTAACGACGGCTATCCGTTCCTGACCGTGATCGAAGAGGGATTCAGAATCCGGGTTTCCGCCCAGCCACCGATGGGCGGAACGGTCGAAGGGGGCGGTGTCTATGAGGAAGGCGAAAGCGTCACCGTCGAAGTTGTGGATGTTCATCCGGCCTTCCAGTTTGTCAACTGGACCGAAGATGGTGTTGATGTCACTACCGATACGGCCTACACCTTCACCGCCGAGTCCGACCGTGACCTGGTGGCCAACTTCGAGACCGATGCTTACCTGATTATGGTCAGTGCCCGGCCGGAGGCGGGCGGAACGGTCGCCGGACAGGATGCCTACGAACACGGGCAGACCGTGACCGTGACCGCCGGCGCCTTTGAGGATTACGAATTTGTCAACTGGACGGAAGAGGATAATGAGGTCAGCACCGATCCGGTCTATGTCTTTACGGCGGAATCGGATCGGGATATGGTCGCCAATTTCAAGCGCAAAACGCACCTTATAAGCGTGACCCTCTACAGGTATGTTCTTGACGATCAGGGCAACGAATATGCGCTTGAGTTCGACCCCGCCGATTATGGGGACGACGATGAATTGAAAGGTGGTGAAGTTGCTCCTGGAAATGCTGTTACGGTCTTCCATCGCCAGCGTCAGCGGTTCGATTTCTCACCCTACGACGGATACCGGATCGATCATGTGAAGGTCAACGATGTTGATGTTGGAGAGGTTTCAAATTATACGTTTGAAAATGTGACCGCGCCGCAAACGCTGGAGGTGTACTTCCGCAGGGCGAGTACCGTTATCGCGTCCGCCGGAACCGGTGGATCGATAACCCCGGACGGTTCGCATGTGTTTGACCTGGACGAGGACGAAAACGGTATCATCACCGATGGTGAAAATGCCCCTTACACCATAACGGCCGGTCAGGGCTACCGTATCCTGGATGTCAAGGTCGATGGCGTGAGCGTGGGTGCCGTTACCGATTACGAATTCGACCCCGTGACCCATGACGCGCATACCATCCATGCCGAGTTCCTGCGCCGGCTCACGATCACCGCTACCGCGAGTGACGGGGGCGCGATCAGCCCCGAAGGAACGACTCAGGTCGATTTCGAATCCGGTCTCGAATTCACCATGACGCCCGATGACGGATATGAAGTGTCGAATCTCTTCATCGACGGCCGGTCTATCGGAACCCCGAGGAGCTACAGGTTCCGTGAAGTCACCTCCGACCAGACTATTCATGCACAATTCGGTCTGACACATGAGGTTACAGCCTCAGCCGATCAGGGCGGCTCCATCAGCCCGGCGGGAATCACAACCGTTGGACACGGCGGCTCGCAGGGTTATGTCATCGTTCCCGAGCAGGGATACGCCATCAGCGATGTCCTCGTGGACGGCACGAGCGTGGGGGCTGTTGAGGAACATACGATCACCAATGTCACCGACGACGTGGCCATCCACGCCGAGTTTGTGGAGACACGGATCATTACGGCCACCGCCGATATTGGCGGTGCCATCGAACCGGAGGGAGAAGTGGAGGTTCTCCTCGGAGGCAGCCAAACCTTCACCGTCAGGTCCAGCGCGGAATACAGAATCGAAGACATCCTTGTCGACGGGGTCAGTATAGGTGCGGTGGATGAGGAGGAGGAAACCCATGAATTCACCGATATAAACACCGATGCCACCATCCATGCCGAATTTACCAAAACTCTGGTCGATGACGACATCACAGAGGATACAACATGGTCCGGCGCCATGACGGTCTCCACCAGCGTCACCGTCATGGAAGGTGCAACGCTCACTATTCTGCCCGGAGCCGTTATAACATTCGAACAGTATCAGGGCCTGTATGTCCACGGCCGGCTGGAAGCCGATGGTGTGACCTTCACCGGTTCGACCCAGGACCCGGGATGGTGGGGTTCCATTTACGTGAGGAATGCCGGATCGGCCGATCTGGACAACTGTATTGTCGAGTATGCGGGGTTTGACCAAAGGTGGTACCGGTTCGGCAACGCCGCTATTTATATGACCGGCACGGGTGATCTGATCCTCAAAGATTCCACTATAAGGGATATTGACGGCGATGGGCTCCGGATTGAAGAGGGGTACGGTGCGCTTGTGACCTCCGGCAACGCTTTTGAAAACACCCGGCGTGGTGTGATGCTGGGAAACGGTGCCTGGTTCGATGATCTCGAAGCAACGTTCGACGGTATCCAGGAGGAGCACGTGTATGTGTCCGGCGGAACGGTCAGTGAAAATGCTGTCCTGGGAATCGGGAGCGGTTATTCGATGTATATCCATTCGGTTGTGACCGTTGCGGAGGACGTTACGCTCATTATACGTCCGGGAACGGTCCTCAAATTCGCACAAAACAGCGGCTTCTATGTGGACGGAAATCTCGTGGCTGAAGGCGCCCAGGATGACGTTATACACTTTACGCATCTGTATGATGATTCCGTGGGCGGCGGTGACAGCACTGAAGAACCGGAAGCCGGTTGGTGGGGAGGTATCCAGGTGCGCCATGCCGGCAGCGCTCAGTTCAACTGGTGCCGTATCGCCTACGCGGGCGCTTACGGCGCGTGGCGGAGACGTTTTGGTTATTTCGGCATCGAAAAATCAGGTTCCGGTGACCTCAGACTGAAAAACTCCACCATCACCGATTCCTCACGCTATGGGCTCAAGTTGGATTCCGGATACGGCGCTTTTGTATCGGACAACAACGCATTCAACAATAACGGATGGTATGGCGTCTGGCTCGGGCTCAATGCCTCGTTCGATGACAGTTCGTCGGTCTTTGACAACAACGGTGAGGCCGATGTGTACGTGCGGGCCGGCACCATAAGCGAAGACCTTGTCTGGCACCTTGGCAGCGATTATTCTCTGCTTGTCAGCACCAATCTCACCATATCCGCGCAGGCAAAGTTCACCATCAAGCAGGGTACGGTCGTCAAGTTCCCACAGAATAGCGGTATCTACGTCGACGGCCATCTGGATATTCGTGGTACCGATGAAGCTCCGGTTGTGCTGACCGACAGTCGTGATGATTCGGCCGGCGGGGATGCGAACGGCGACGGCGATGAATCCGCGCCCGAGCCGGGCTCGTGGGGCGGCATCTATCTGCGCAACGCCGGATCGGCCGACCTGGAGAATTGCCGCATTTCCTACGCTGGATATTCCGGTTCGTGGTGGAACAGGTTCGGCAGCGCCGCCGTCTATATGTCAGGAAGCGGCAGCCTGAACCTGACCGGTTCAACCCTGATTCACACCGATGGTGACGGTCTCCATATCGCCGACGGAGACGGTTCTATCATGTCTTCAGAAAACCGGTTCGAGAACAACCGCCGGGGCGTACTGATGCATCCCGATGCGTCGTTTGTGGATTCCACCTCCGTTTTCGACAGCAACAGCGGTGTCGAGGTGCATGTTTCACGCGGCTCGATCTCCAAAGATGCCGCCTGGGGGCTGAGCGGCGATTATTCCGTTCTCCTCGGCGATACCGTGACCGTGGATGACGGGGCGCGGCTCACGCTTATGCCCGGAACCGTTTTGAAATTCGCTCAGCATAAAGGTATCTATGTCGATGGTGAGCTGATCGCGGCCGGAACACCGGCAGAGCGTATCTATCTGACCGACCGGCGCGATAGCGTGGTCGGCGGCGATGCGCGTGAAGACGGTGACGACGACGGGCCGGAGGCGGGCTGGTGGGGCGGCGTCCACGTGCGCGGAACCGGTTCCGCTTCGCTGCAGTGGTGCCATATACTTTACGGCGGGTTGGACTCGACCTCGCGATGGCGCCCCGGTTTCGGTAATGCCGGTGTGTATAAAACGGGCAGTGGCCCCCTTGAAATGGCTTTCTGCACCGTTTCCGAGATTGAGGGAAGCGGACTGTATATCGTGAGCAGCTCCGGTGCACACCGGATCATGAACTCGCGCTTCACGGAGAACGATTACGGCGTGACCGTGAAAGATCAGGAGTCTGCACTTAACCTTACAACCTGCATCATCGAAGGCAATGAGATTTACGGCGTCAGGAATGACGGATCGGAGAATGTCAATGCCACCCAGGTGTGGTGGGGCGATGAAACGGGGCCGTATCAGCCCGAAACGAATCCGGAGGGAGAGGGCGATGAGGTGACGGACGGTGTCGTGTTCGAGCCCTGGCGCTCCGCTCTGGATGAGATCCTGTCGCCGCTGCATTCGGGGACGATTGTGGCCGGTGATGCCCTGGTTTTCCGAGGGGCTTACCTGCTCGAACCCGGGGCCGGCTACCGCTGGGATTTCAGCGGCGTGCGGCCCGTTTCCGAGGATCAGAATCCCGGGCTGGTGGATTTCACGGACGTCCAGGATGATGTGACCGTCGTTCTGAATGCCGTTATCGGTGACGACGAAACGCCGTCGGGCCGGCGCCTCTTCGATGTTGTTGCCGATACCGGTGATATCGCCGATCTGCAGATTGAGACGGAAAGCGTAACGGACGGCAGTCTTGATATTGCCCAGCCGCTCGTTCTCTCCTACAGTGGGAAGAATGCGGGCGAAGGAGCGGTGAATCACGATATGTGGACGGATGCGGTCTATCTGTCACGGAATCCCTACCTGGAAGCGGGTGATGTGCCCCTCGATACTCGTGCAATCTCACAGACAGTGGGAGTGGGCGAATCTTATACGGAAGACTTCGAGGTGACGCTGCCGCATTATGTCTATAATGACGAGTATTACCTGATTTTCTCCGTTGACGATGGCTGGGACGTGCTCGACAGCGTGCGTATGAATAACATCGCTGCCGTTGAACTCGATGCCGACTTCAAGAAACTCGAAAGCGGGGTTGATTTCACCACCGGTTTCGATGCGGAGGGTTTCGAACATTATTACCGCATCGAAGTGACGGCCGGACATAATCCTCATCTGACGGTCGATACCGTAAGCGATATTGACGGGTTCGCGATACATGCAAAAAAAGGTGACCTGCCGACCGGTAATGATTACGATATCGGGATAGAAGACGGTGAGTTGCTTATACCGGCCGAAACGGATGGTACATGGTATATAAAGGTCTCCGGTGATGAGACCGAACAGGACGGTGATTACACGATAGGTTTCGAAACGTTCCGGATGAAAATCACGCATTTGACTCCGCGAGAAATCGGAATGCCGGACGATCCGGACATCGATCTGTCCATCCCGCTTACAATCGAGGGGGTGGGATTTGCGGCACCTCTGGATGTTTATCTTATAGGTGAAGAGGGAACGTATCAGGCCGATTCCGCCGAAGCCGTGTCTTATACCCATGCCAGGGCCGTTTTCGGTGACTTGAGGGTTGAAGAAGGCCTTTATACCGTGCGCGTGACGGGGCCGGGTGGTATCTTCGCGGAATTTGAGGACGCCGTCAACGTCTTGCCCTTTGTCGTCACCGAGGTCGAGGACAATATGGTCGTGACCGATGATAGGGTCCTGAGCGGCCTGGTGAATGTGCATCAGAACAGACGTATTATAGTGCAAACCGGCGCTACGCTGACCGTCCTGCCCGGCACCGAACTCCGGTTCGGTCCCGGCGCAAGTATCGACGTCAGCGGTGATTTTGTGGCGGCCGGAACCTTGAGTTCCCCGGTTGTGTTCACCTCCTACAGGGAACACCCCGATGATGAAGAGGATCCGGCCCCGGGCGACTGGGTGGGGTTACGCCTCAATCGGGACGGCCATCTGAACCTTCATAACTTCCATATCCGCTATGCCAATGACGCCATACGGGTCGTGCCGCGGATGCGGGTAATAGACCTCAACATCCATGTTAACCTGGTCAACGGAATCATCCGTGACAACAGCGGATTTGGTTTCTATTGCTATCAGCCTTACGTCGAGCTCAGTGCGGAGAATGTCGTGTTCGCCAACCACGGACTGACCGGCATATTTATCCGCGCCGATTCCCGGCATGTCTTCCGCAACTGCACGATCGTCGGAAACGGTTTCAAAGGCTATGGCTGGCATGGTGCGGGGATCCATCACGGCGCGAGCAATTACACGTTCGATAACTGCATCATTGCCTTCAACAAAGTGGGGATTCATCACTCCGGTAGTGTGCCGGAGCCCACGATACGGAATTCGGTGTTCTGGAATCCGGACGGAGCCAATTATAACGGAGCACGCCGTGAACATCAGCATATCGTGCCGACGGATGAAGGCATCTTCAATGAGTTCGGCAATGTCGTCACCGATCCGATGTTTGTCCGTTACGTACGCGACAATAATGGTGAAGCAAGTGACTATGAAGCAAGTGATTATGAATTGGGCTCCGGTTCGCCCGCCATCGACGCCGGGCGCGCGATCAGGGCGCCGGAATTGGATCTGCTGGGACGTGCGCGTTTTGACGATAAGGGCATGCCCAACCGCGGCAGCGGCTTCCCCGGGTACGTGGATATCGGTGCTTACGAACGACAGGAAAACACCAACAGCGCCGACCTGGTGATGGTCAGCGTTCAATCGCCGGCTCCGGAATTCATCGGTGCCGGAGAAGAATTTGAGATCGAATGGACCGTTGCAAACCGCGGCGTGAAAACCGCTTCCGGTTCATGGACGGATGAGGTTTATCTTTCTACCGACCGGCGCGTCGGTTCGGATGATGAACTCGTGGCGTCGGTCGATTTTGACGTCGAACTGACCACGGATCAGAGTTATACACAATCCGTGGAACTGACGGCTCCGGATGACAGCGGCGTTTACTCTATGTATGTGATCACCGATGTGGAAAATAATGTTCCCGAGCCGGCAACGTGGAACAACTTTAGGTTCGCGCCGGGCGTTCTTGCCGTCGATCTGCCTGTTCTGTCGGCCGGTGAGTCGGTCTCCGGCAACATCTCCGGGGATGTATGGCATTATTTCCGACTCGATTCGACCCCGGGCAACACACTTCTTCTCACGCGCGATGGGATGAGCAGGTGGGGTGAGTCGGCCCTGTACGTGCGCCGGGGCGCGCCGCCGACCTTTGAAAATTATGATGTCATGCAGATGGCCTCCAACACCTCTGAACTCCAGCTAAAAATCCTTTCGCCGCAGGAGGGCGCGTACTATGTGGGCTTTTACCTGCATCGCGGCTACAGCGATGATTATGTCATTTCGGCCGCACGTACGGGACTTGAAATCAATCAGGTGACAGCCGATCGCGTGGGCAACGCCGGACGTGCAACGGTTCAAATCCAGGGCGATAATTTCAAGAGCAATGCCCGGGTAAGTATCACATTGGGTAACGATACCACTGAGGCCGCCGATGTGTATTTCGAGGATGCCGCCACTTTGTATGCCACCTTCGACCTGGGAGCTGCGGGCGCTGCGACCGGCCTTTACGACGTGGTGGTTGTCAACCCCGGCGAAGGCGATGACGGTGACGATCAGGTGACCCTGCATAACGCCCTGAATGTTGTCGAAGGCGGACAGGGGGCTTTCAATGCAAGAATATCAACGCCGGGAACAACGCGGCCCGGACGGATGCTTGAGGTGAAACTTGAATATTCCAATAACGGGCTTCTGGATGTTCCCAGCCCGATCCTTGAACTCGAGAGCAACGCCGACGATCTGGAATGGTTCATCCCGGGTACCGAGCGGCATGTTATCAAATCGGTTGTGCAGATTCTCGCCCTGAGCAGCAGCGGGCCGGCTACCATCCTGCGTCCCGGTCAGACCGAAACTCTGGTGGTTCCGATCAAGGCCCCGTTCCGTATCGTCAACGTGGAGATCGATCTGGGCTCCTTCGGAACCGGAAAAGATGACGACGGCTCCGATCTGCTGGTCGATTGGTTCGCTTTGAGCGATGCGATACGGCCTGAAGGCATAGCTGACAGCCTCTGGGACGAGTATCTCAATGATCTCATCGGGCTCATCGGTGATACTTATTTCGATTATGCCGAGCTGATACGGGCGGCCGCCAGGCGCTCATTCGAACAGGGTGTGCTGGTGTACGATGTGGCCGAACTCGTCGGAATGGAGCTGAGTGA
>JAGYMJ010000696.1 GCA_018400625.1 Planctomycetota bacterium | reverse complement strand
GGGCTAAAGAATGTTGATACAGCGTTCGTAGTGTTTGATCTTCATTCCACCGGCACAAGGCACGGTGGGGATGCTGCACGAAAAAATTTTAGGATGCCATGTGGTTCACTGAGGACTTGCAACCTGTGTTACTCCATATATATTGTATATAAGTGAACATAGAGTTCGAACCCCCTTTCCGCGCTCAGGTAGGGATATATAACTTAATCGATGGGCGGCAGGCGCAACCTGCTTTGACTGCCTTCGGGATGGTAACCGGCGGTTCTGCCGTGACGCGGTTCCAGACGCTTCCAATTCATTGCTTCGGGATACCGGGCGCTGAGACGTCCAATTTCTTCCCAGTTTTCGATTATCCCTTCGGCCAAATCCATATCCTGTTCATCGCCGGCCCTGAATTGTGCCATAAGCTCACGGTTGTTGGTCATCAACCGCGTATAATCCAATCCGACGCGCAGGAAAGTCAGCCTTTCTTTATACTTAAGGGCATCATTCCCGACAATTTCGGCGGCCTGATCAAGCAAACTATATGCTTTTTCAAAAACGGCATCATCATAAATATCGTAATAAGCTTTGCTGTCGGCCGCATACTTCTCACGCGTATCTTCCAAAAGTCTCCAGTATTCCCTTACCTGTTCGGCTGCCGGTCCGAAACCGCGTCGATAGTAATCATCAAGCAGCGCTTCAGCGTCTTGCTCCGGATTCCAGGTCAATTGGGCCATGACATAATACATCGGGCCCTGGGTTGACCAGTGTTCCCAGATACTGTCCACGGCAATACCCAGGCCATTGTGATCGGCAACGAACTTAAAATCCTTGATCGTTTGTTGTATCGGTACATCCGGCAGCCCCTGCTGCCATCCGGCGGGGCTTCCCGTATTGGGACGCCAAACGACATGATGGGCGGCTTCTCCCCAGGCCCTGAACTGGTCCCGGTGCAAAGTGTTATTCGGCGAGCCCCTGTCGGTATTTTCGGGGCGCAGGAGAAAGTTAGCAACACTGGCAATAATCACATTTTCGTTGGGTTTCACCCCGATCGGCGCCGGCCGGGTATGCCCGTAAGCGCCGCCTCTGACATACAGATCACGGTCCGGGAACCGTTCCCTGAGCAACCGGGCCAGATGATTGTAGTAGGTCGTTTGGCGATCGGACAAAGCGACATAGCGCTGCGACATCCCCTCCCAGGAAAAACGGCGCAGTTCTCCATCGGGGTGATCCCAGGCACGGCAGTTCTCACAGATACACCATCCACTATGCCATCCATCATTCGGCGCGGCGGTAAATACAGTCTGGTTGGGATCCCGCTCCAACTGATTCTGAACATCCCTGAACCATTCATCCCAGACAGCCGGGTTGGATATGCACAATTTTACCGTACGCGGCCGGGGATAACCACTGCGGGTACCATCGGGCTGGAGCGCAAAATATTCCGGATGAGTTTCATTGAAGCGATCCCACCAATCCGTATAGGCGTGCCCTCCAACGGCCATATCTAACGAATGGAGCTGCAGACGCTGAAGCCGAACCCATTCATACGTGGGGCTTGCAATATTCCCCAGTTTTGAAAAATTGAACAACCCTGCCCGGAACCGGAACTGCGGATGGTAACGGTATTGAAAAGGCGAGAAAGTGATGGTTTCCTGTTCGACGATATCACGACCTGTCTCCCCCGGCCAGAGCCAACGCACATCCAGATAGTCTTGCAGGAACGTATAGACGGCATTCACGGTACCGTATTCCTGCTGTTTTCCCGTGATCGTCTGGCGTCTCCCCTCAATGATCAGGTTGTCAGGATCCCACTTATCACGTCCTGCAATAACCAGATGCTCCTCGTTGGCTGCTATAAGTATCTCCTCCGGATGCTCGAAATGAAAGTCCAGCTCGGGAAACAATTCCTCAACGACCGGCTGGTAACCTACCCAGACGGCTGTCTCCGGCAGGGGGTCGGGCTCTCCCTCGATGAGATCAGGCCTGTCCCCGGTTATCATTTCAAAGTATTCTGCGAGTTCAACGGCAGCACGGCGAGTTTTCGGAGGAGCATCCTCGAATATAATCACGGGCGCAGCGCTTTTGCCGTTTTCTGCCAGAACGATTTCGGCATAAATATCCTGAACCGTCAACAGACACGACATCAAAAGAATTACAATTGCGGTCTTTAACGCAGCTTTTATCATTTTCGACCTCTCTAAGTTGATTTAAAATTCACCATAACGCTTTCCTGTTTTTTGCTATGGACGGTAAGCTCCGGGTTGGACGGCGTGCCGTCCCCTGGCGGGGACTCTTGTCTG
>JAGYMJ010000695.1 GCA_018400625.1 Planctomycetota bacterium | reverse complement strand
GGTCGGTTCGCTGCAGGCTACCGAAGCCATTAAATATGTGCTCGGTATCGGTGACCTGCTCACCGGCCATCTGCTCACCTATAATGCACTGAAAATGCAGTTCCGACGGATAACCGTGCCGCGCAACCCCGACTGCCCGTTGTGTGGGCATAGTCCGACGGTTACCGAACTGAAGGAAGAGGAACAGGTCACCTGTGAACTGCGCCAATAAGTGACACAGACATTCCTGTCTGTAGTGCAGAAATAGGCTCCCACCGGCACAAGGCACGGTTGTAAGCACCCAGGGGAGCAGCGATTGGGGATGCAAACAGACTCCACCCGGCGCAGAGCACGGTGATAAACCCGATAGGCGAGGGCGTTTTATTAAAACTTATTGAGATGACACTTTGAACTTGACGTTATTTTTTGATTAACTTAACTAAAAAAAAGAGATGTTGAAATTACCACAAAACATATTGCAGCAGATAATTGACCAGGCCGAAGCGGAAGCGCCGGTGGAGGCGTGTGGAATACTGGCCGGAGCCGGAGAAACGATTGATAAATATTATCCGATGACCAACACCGATGCCGCGACCGATCATTTCATGATGGAGCCCGCCGAGCAGTTTGCGGTGGTCAAAGATATCCGTCAAAACAACCTGGAAATGCTGGCTATCGCCCACAGCCATCCTGAAACGCCCGCTCGTCCGTCCGAAGAGGATTTGCGGCTGGCGCTGACACCCAATGTCGTGTACGTTATAATATCTCTAATGAATAAAGACCAGCCGGAAGTAAGGGGTTTCCTTATCGACGGCGCTAACATTAGCAAATTACCGATCGAGGTGCTATGAAAAATATGGATCAACAACTCCTGCAGATACCGCACTCCGTCAGAAAAGACACGGCTCATTACAGAACGAAACTCGATGACTACCTCAACGGTCATACATCGGAGATAGCATTCAAAGCCTATCGCGTCCCCATGGGGGTCTATGCCCAGCGCGGCACCGGACGCTACATGGCCAGGATTCGTATAGCCGCCGGGCTCGCGGCGCCGGAACAGTTGCGAAAAATTGCCGGATTGAGCGAACAATACGGCAATTCCAACGTCCATGTAACAACACGCCAGGACCTGCAACTGCATGATCTGGCCATAGAAGACACCGCTGCCGTGCTGGAAGACCTGCTGGAAGTCGGCCTGTCCACCCGCGGGGGTGGGGGAAATACCGTACGCAATATCACGGCCTGCCCTCGGGCGGGGATATGCCCCCAAGAGAATTTTGATGTTGCTCCCCATGCCATCGCATTGGCTGAATATCTTCTTCAGAGCAGGGATTCCTTCAACTTGCCCCGGAAATACAAAATTGTCTTCTCCGGATGCCACCAGGATTGTGCTCTGGCTTCGGTGGCCGACCTCGGATTTTTCGCACATACGCAAGAGGGAAAGAAAGGGTTTGCAGTCTTTGGGGCCGGGGGGCTGGGCAGTAACCCGGCCACGGCCATAAAACTCGAAGATTTTGTGGCCGAAGATGACATATTCGCCGTCGCACAATCCATAAAAAACCTCTTTGACCAGCACGGTGACCGGTCCAATAAGCATAGAGCCAGGTTGCGCTATGTGGTCAGACGGCTGGGCGAGGAAGCGTTTCTGAACATCTACCGGCAGAAACGGAAAGAGGTCGATAATGATGGTTTGAAAGGTGAGGTGCCGGCAATCAGACGGGGAAAAGAAACAGCCGGATTACAACTGGATGCCTCCCCTTCAACGCCCGAGGACCACTCACTGGAGCTGCTTCCCGAAAAAAAGGTGGGTCTCTTTACAATCAAGCTCCACCTCCATCTCGGGGATATACCGGCCGGGGACCTGCGGAAAGTTGCGGATATAGCGCAAAAACACAGCCGGGGATACGTAAGGACGACCCAGCTTCAGAACCTCTTAATAACTTCAGCCCCGGCTGATCAACTCAACCCCATCGATGAAAAGCTGAACGGATTGAGCATTGATGTGAGGCCCGACTCAATGGGCAATATCGTCGCCTGCGCCGGTGCGGCAACGTGCAAACTGGGGCTTTGTCTCTCTCAGGGACTGGCCACGGCTATAGGTGAAAAATTCCGGGATATGGACATTAAACCGGAACTGCCCCTGCGCATAAGCGGCTGCCCCAACTCCTGCGCCAATCACTGTATTGGCGCCGTTGGTTTCCAGGGCCGGGCAAAACGGGTTGATGACCGGCTTATGCCCTGTTACGACATCCTCGCCGGCGGGGCGGCCGGTGAAGGAAAGGCGCGACTGGCGGAAAGAATCGGCACGGTGCCCGCTAAAGCCGTCCCCGATCTCCTGGCCGAGGCGTTCCAGACCGGAAAGCCTGATCCGGATATTCTCAGTAAAATCGTGGAGCGGAAAGGGGATTTTTCGGCCGATACGCCGGCGGATTATTTTTACGATTACGGCACCAATGAGCCGTTCTCGCTCGCAGGACGGGGGCCCGGCGAGTGCGGAGCCGGCGTCATGGACGTGATCGAAGTAGATATCGATGCCGCCCGGGATGCGCTCGAAATCGGGAAAAGCGAAAAAAAACACGAAAATCTGTATGAAGCTATCCTCTCGGCCTCAAGGGCGCTGCTTATCATTTACGGCGAAGAGCCGCAGAAAGACAGGGAGGTTTTTGAATCTTTCAGACGGCATCTCCTCTCGAACGGCTGGGTCACGCCCGAAACCGGAGACCTGCTCGACGCCGCCGTGGACTGGCGTATGGGCGACAGGGATTCCTTGACGGATGTGGAGAAGGACGTTGAGAATCTGGTGGCCCGAATCGGGGAACTGTTCCGTTCGCTGAACGCCGAACTGAAATTCGGCGTCGAACCGTTCGAAGAATCCTCTGCCCCCGGGCCCGACGTCGAAAACAGCGACCGGACCGCCGACCTGCGCGGCGTGGCCTGCCCGATGAATTTTGTGAAGGCCAAGCTCGAACTGGAAAAAATCGAGGTGGGCGAAACGCTCGAAGTGCTGCTCGACAATGGCGAGCCGGTCAAAAACGTCCCGGAGAGTTTTGCCGGCCAGGGGCAGGAAGTGCTGGAAATCGCGGAAAAGAACGATCATTTTTCGGTCAGAATCAAACGGCTGAAATAACGCGTTGGGGACTCTTCAGTGAAGTGCGTAGTTTTATCACCACCGTGCCCTGTGCCGGTGGGGTTATGAATATATACGCAGAGGGTATTCAGTAAACCACGTCTGTTACCACCGGACTTGTTCCGGTGGGACAATA
>JAGYMJ010000694.1 GCA_018400625.1 Planctomycetota bacterium | reverse complement strand
TACCCCATCGACCTCAACAAAACGGTAAAAAAACAAAAAATAACGCCAATTAAAGCGGCAAAAAAACACGATGATTTATTCAATCCCCAACTTTATCAAAGAAATTAAAAACATTGCTGAGTTACCTGTTGACAATACCCATTTATCCAACGAGTTTACCTGCAAGTATGAAAGGCGCTCGGATCGGGTAAGTTGTCACCTTGAAAAACAGCTTGGTACCGAGCTTTATGGGCTGCCAATCCAATAAGATCGGACTGGCGATGAACACACTTGAGTAGGTTCCCACCAGCACACCGACAAGCAATGTAAAGGCCAGGCCCTGGAGGGCAACACCGCCGAATATATAAAGCACCAGCACGACGGTAAAAGTCGTGAAGGATGTCAGTACCGTACGGCTAAAGGTCTGATTTATGCTGAGGTCGATAATTTCATCGTTCAGCATGCTTTTTCCCTTTTGTATGGTATTCTCCCGTATGCGGTCGAACACCACTATTGTATCATTGAGGCTGTAACCGATGATGGTGAGGAAGGCCGCAAGCATGGGCAAGTTGATCTTCACATCCCCAAAAACACCCGTAAGGTCGGCAATAGCAATAATACCGGCCGTTATGGCTACATCGTGCAGAAGTGCTATGACGGCGGCTATGCCGAATTTGACCGCATGGAAACGAACGCCCACATAGAGCACGATGATCAATGCCGCGCAGATGATTGCCAGCAATGCTCTGCCCTGCATCTCGCCCGCCACGACCGCACCAATGCTTGTCGTTTGGCTTACCGGACTGGCGTCCGCGAACGAGTTCACGGCCGCCTGCATCATGGCTTCCACCTTATCTTTCGGCAACCTCAGTTCGATCTGACTGACCGATGCGCCGGCCGGGATTTCCGTCAACAGGTAACGACCGGGCTCAATACCTGCTTCACGCAGCCTGAAGTTTATAATATCTTCATTGACCGATTCGTCAAATTCCAGCGTTGCTACCGAATAGCCCGGGATATCGGAATCTTGTATCTCAGACGATACCGAAATCCCGCCTGTAACCCCGAGACCGGCAAATATTTCTTCGATATTCTCCCTTACCCTTTCTTCACCAAGCGCCAGCACAAAGGAATCGGTCTCATGGCCGCGGGACACCATGACGATATTATTTTGCAGATTCCTTTCCTCGAGCCGTAATACCATTCTTGTGCGGCTTATGGGGTTGTTAAGCTCAGAGGTAACGGTGTTGTCATTGACAATCTGTGCATCAATAAAGCTTACCGTTCCCGAACTGATACCCTGGAGCTGTTGTTCAGGGCCTTTTAAGGTGAACTCCCGTGCGGGTTCGTCTTCCCGCTCAACAGCGAGTTCTTCAAGATTCAAGTCCTTTATCCCACGCTCTAAAACGCGCCAATCAAGCGTCTGATCTGTTTTAAGGGTGATGTATGGTTCTCCGTCTTCGGTTTCCGACAATTCATCCGGCACTTCAATTTCCACCTGAAGCGTTTGAGCACCGACACGGTTCAACACCCAGAGTGCATCGAGAAGCACTTCATCGACAGACCGGAAACCGGGATCTTCAACGTATAAGGTGAATTTATCGATATGAGGATCACCCGCCGGCAGAACTTCCCCAATCTGTTCCAATGCGTAAGGGTTGTCGTCATCCCCCGCCAGTATTGTTCGCAATCTCAGTTCATCGACCTGACGGTTCAGCATAAGGTTTATGCTTCGGCCGTCTTTGCCCACGGTCACATCTTCTTCGGAGGCCAGCTTTTCGGCTTCAAGTTTTTCGACGATACCGGGCATTATCTGTCTTTTCACCTTTTCGTCCCCCACTCCCGGGATACGCACCCTGAACTCCGAGGAGCCTTCGCGGTCGGCTCCTCGCACTCCCTGGACTTGTGGTGAGGGGTAGCCCCCTTCAATCAGCTTTGCACGTATCGTATCGGCAGGTATGTTTTCGGCAAAATTGAGATGTACCAGCGTTCCGCCGGTAAAGTCAACATCAAGCATGTCGGAGCCCCGAAGCGCAAATATGCCAAGGCCTAAGGCCAGCACGACAAGTGAGCAGATATATCCGGCCCCCCGGGCTTTGGTGTAGGAGAACTTGGGTTGACCGATGAATGCGGCCATCTTAAAGCTCTTCATCCACTCGCGGGAAATGAGCGTTTCAAAAACTAACCGCGTAACATAGAGCGATGTGAACAGACTCAGCACTATACCTACCGAAAGGGTTATGGCGAACCCGCGAACAGGGCCTGTTCCGACCATATAGAGAATTATGGCTGTAAGGAGAGTCGTTATATTGGCATCCATAATTGTGGAATAAGCCTTGTCATACCCATTTCGCAGGGCGACATGAATACTCTTGCCCGCTTTAACTTCTTCCCGTATCCTTTCGAAAATCAGCACGTTGGCATCGACCGCCATACCGACGGTGAGCAGGATACCGGCGAGCCCGGGCAATGTCAGAGCCGCGCCGAGCAGCCCGAGCACTCCGGCCAGAAAGACCAGGTTCAGCATAAGCGCCGCATTAGCTACCAATCCACAGAGGAGATAATATCCGGCCATGAACACGATGACCAAAACACCCGCGATAAAGATCGCTCTTAATCCCTGCCTGATACTGTCCTGCCCAAGCTGGGGGCCGACGGTCGTTTCTTGCAAAATATCCAGGTCCATCGGCAGGCTGCCGGCCTGCAGCACGGCGATGAGATTGTCCACCTCTTCCTGCGAGAACTGACCTGTTATCTGCCCGCGTTCCCTTATAGTGCTTTGTATGGTAGGGGCGCTTTGAAGTATCCCGTCAAGTACCGCCCCGAGCACCATACCGCGATTTCTGGAAGTGATGCGGGCAAAACGCTGCCCGCCCGCGGGGGTCAGCCTGAACCCTACCGCAAGCTGTCCCATTTCATCTCTGGCCACACTTACGCTCTGCAGATATTCGCCCGTTATTGCGGGCTCGCCGTCGCTTATGAGGAAAAAACGATTATCGGGATCGCCGTCGATATGCATTTTCTCGTAACCCGGTTCGATAACCCCCTCTTCCGCCCGTTCATATTTCGACGCATGTTCCTGGGTCGGGGGCAGACCGAGTCTGAACTCGAGCCGGCCCATCCTCGTAATACGGTCCTTCAAAGCGGCAACTTCGGCCTGTGTGGCCTCCGGCACCTGGATCAGTATCCGGTTCTCACCTGCGGGCTGAATGATATATTCCTTAATATTTTGCGGGTCTATACGCCGACGCACGATGTCAATGACCTGGGCCACATTCACATCAGCCACTTCCTCGTCGGGCGGGATCAATTCATAGACAAGCTCCGTTCCTCCGGCGACATCCAATCCCCGTTTTATCCGACCTTCGACAAACTCGGTTTTTTCTTTTACGATACTGCCGTCCTCTTTGCGTTCAACCACCCTCACATCTTCGCCGCGTTCACCCAGCGCAAAGGGGAGGCTTCGCTGGAATATGGTCTCAGAGCTTATTTCATAGGTATCACCCAGCGATACGCCGTGCTCCTGAGCTTCTTCTGCAGTTTCGGCGACTTTCTCAACGATCCTTTCTTGCTCAATTGAGACCCTTACAGGCGGGTATGCCGCGTAAACGGCAAAGATAAAAAGAGCTATAACCAATATCCATCTTCCAGTTCGTTTAGACATAATAAACTCCACTTTTTAATGACAATTCTAACGTTAATGTATTCTTGTAATGTACGTTCACACCAGGACAGAAAGTTGATGGGGAAATTCCATACTATTCACAGAACCACCTTCATTTTTGCCGTGTTGTTTGAATACTCTCATTTATTTGTGAATTGGCGTCTGGAATCTCCCTCGCCGCTTCAATTATACCCTCCCCCGCAAACTCATTCAGTTTTGAAAACAGCCGGGATTCACAAAAGAGTCAGAGTAATGAACACTTGCTTTTTTTCCTCTTTCAGCGCATTATCTTAACATGAAACGCAGAGAACGGTCAAACGTCGGAATATAGACCGTTACGCTTGATGTATTCCCGGACGTTTTCAGGTACCAGATAGCGTATCGTTTTCCCGTTTCTTACGCGGTAGCGAATATCCGAAGCTGCTATATCTATTTGAGGCAATTCCAGGAAAGAACGGCGCAATTTTTGTGCTTTGCGAACGCCGAAAAGTTTTTCATTGCTCTCCATTTTTCCCGTGTCCACATCGGGCCGGCCCAATCCAATTATTTCTATACTGTCTATTAATTCCCCGGCCCTGTGCCATTTATGGATATCCCTCACACTGTCTGCGCCTAAAAGCAAAAAAAGTTTGGCCTCCTCACCGTAATTTTTTTTTAACTTCTCAACGGTATTATAGGTATAGGAAGGACCTTTACGCGTCATTTCTACATCGGAGACCGTAAAACCAGGATTGTTTTCGACCGCCATTTTCAGCATCGCCCAACGGTGTTCTGCAGCGGCGAGTTTATGGAGGGATTTATGTGGCGGTGTTCCGGCAGGTATGAACAGCACTTCATCCAAACAGGCGTCTTCAGCAGCAAGTTCCGCCAGGATGAGGTGGCCGGTATGAACCGGATTGAAAGACCCGCCGAATATCCCTGTTTTCTTCATAAGTTTTGAATGAATATGTGTGCCGGCTCTCCGGAGTATCCCATCATTCCCATTCGATAGTCGCCGGCGGTTTCGAAGATATGTCGTAAACCACACGATTCACGCCACGAACTTCATTAATGATGCGGTTTGAGACGCGTTCCAGCAAATCAGCGGGCAGCCGGGCCCAGTCGGCGGTCATGTAGTCTTCCGTCTCGATCGCCCTTAAAGCGATGACATGTTCGTAAGTTCTTTCATCACCCATAACCCCGACGCTGCGCAGCGGCAGAAGCACCGCGAAGGCCTGGCCCACATTGTAATAATGTCCCGAAGATTTAAGTTCTTCCAGGAAGACCCTGTCCGCTCCCCGGAGAACCTCGAGTCTTTCGCCCGTCACTTCACCCAAAATCCGCACTGAGAGCCCCGGTCCGGGGAATGGGTGGCGCCATACGACTTCATGCGGCAGTCCCAACGCTTCGCCCACCTTGCGCACTTCATCCTTGAAAAGGTACCTGAAAGGTTCGATCAAATCGAACCCCAGTTCCGCGGGCAACCCCCCCACATTATGATGGGTCTTGATCACCGACGCCGGGCCGGTGGATATCCCGGCACTCTCTATGACATCCGGATAGAGCGTACCTTGTGCGAGATAGCGTGCATTTTTTATATCTCCTGCCGCCTCTTTAAAGATTTCTATGAATGTATGGCCTATAGCATGCCGCTTCTCTTCAGGGTCCGTAACTCCCTTGAGTTTTTCCAAAAACTTTGCCGAAGCATCCACAGCGCGCAGGTTGATCCGGAAATGTTCCCTGAATCTCTTTTCGACCTCCTGACTTTCGTTGGCACGCATGACACCATTGTTCACATAAATACATTGCAAACGGTCCCCGATCGCTTTATGTATCAGCACGGCCGCTACGGAAGAATCGACGCCGCCTGACAATCCCAGCACAACACGTTCATCCTCCCCGACTTCCTCCCTGATCTTCGTCACAGTATTGTCAATAAAACTGCTGATTTCCCACTGTCCACTGCACTTGCAAATTCTGTACAAGAAATTATGCAGAATATCATTGCCGGTGGGGGTATGCGTAACTTCCGGATGGAACTGCAGTCCCCAGAACAAATGGTTATCGGAGCGTACTGCGGCATGCGGACAAGAATCGGTAGAAGCCAGGGTTTGGAATTCCCCGGGTATTTTCTCTATCTGGTCACCATGGCTCATCCAGACGGTTGTTTCAGGCCCCAGGCCGTCAAAGAGGTCACCGGGCCTTTCGATTTTAAGCTTTCTCCGACCATATTCTCTTTCTTTGGCGGGGTTGACGGTTCCGCCGAACTCATCACATGCGATCTGCATCCCGTAGCATATACCGAGCACCGGGATACCGAGCCGGAAAATTTCCGGATCACATTGAGGAGCATTTTCAGCGTAAACATTCCCGGGGCCACCACTGAGGATCAGCCCCTTGGGTTTGATCTCCTTCAGTTTCTCGGCTGAAATATGATACGGGACCACCTGGCTGTAAACTTCCGCTTCGCGAATACGCCGCGCGATCAGCATGGCATATTGAGATCCAAAATCCAGCACTAAAACGGTTTCATTGTCTTTTGCGGAAAGGTGCATGCTCATTATTGAAAACTCTCTTAGATTTAATTCATTTAACTTTTATGCTGCTTCCTTTACTTCTATGAAAATGAAAAAAGAGCATAAGGCTTACCGCAAGCTTTCTGCCGTCTGGAAGCGGTAGGCGCTGTCTCCTATGCCCTCGAAATCATCGACCCGCTATTTTTTCCCTTTAGCTTTTTCTTGTTTTGCCGTTATTTTGAAAGCCGTTAAAATACCGGCCACAAAACCAAGCCCAAAAAGTATAACCATGAGCAGTACAAGCGGAAAGTCACCTTGCCAGAGAATAAAATGAAGTTCCGCCCTCGCCCCCGAATTCAAAAATATCAATACGACAAATACAATGACCGTCACGGCAATGACAACCAGCTTGGCCCATGCTTTTTTCGACATCCCAATACCTCCTTAAAAGAGTAATGATTTGATGTTAAGCATAACGTTTTCAGCGGTAAATTGCAAGTAAAAGCTTGCGAAAAATGTGGAGCCGGCTTTCCTCTGTGCCCTTCGGCCGGTGCTGGCAAGAGAACAACTGCGCCGTCAGGCGACACTTTTTCAGAGCAAAGTCTCTGAAAACGCGCAGGCTATTACCGGGCGTGCAGAAAAGTAGTCAGGATTTTAAAAATAATTCTCAAATGGTATAATGCCAGGAAAATTATCTGTAAACTTTTTTGAATTGAACGTATCTGTCCACCCACAGTTGTTTATTTTTTCTAAAGAAAAGAGAAAGGTCAATGAACATGAAAAAGGCAAGAATTGGAGTGATCGGCTGCGGAAATATTTCTGATATATACCTGAAAAACTCCCTCAATCATGAAATCTTAGAAGTTTCAGCTTGCTCCGACCTGATCAGGGAGCGAGCCGAGGAAAAATCGCAAAAATACAGTATCCCCCGAACTTGTCAAACGGAAGAATTATTGAACGATCCCGACATAGATATTGTGCTTAATTTGACTACACCGCCTTACCACGCGGAAATATGTTTATCGGCCCTCAATGCAGGTAAACATGTCTATGTGGAAAAACCCCTCGCTCTCAGCAGAAAAGATGGTCAAAAGATATTGCAGACTGCTCGCGAAAATGGACTCCTGGTCGGCAGCGCACCCGATACTTTTATGGGCGCCGGCATCCAGACCTGCCGCCGGCTGATCGACGAGGGGCGGATAGGTGATCTGGTGGGCGCCAACGCTTTTATGATGGGACACGGACATGAAAACTGGCATCCCGATCCCGCATTTTACTATCAACCCGGCGGAGGCCCCATGTTTGATATGGGGCCCTATTACCTGACAGCTTTAGTGTCATTAATGGGGCCGGTGAAAAGAGTAACCGGTTCAACGGGGATGGCCTTTAAGGAACGAACGATTACAAGTCAAGCCCGATTCGGTGAGAAGATAAAAGTCAAAGTGCCTACACATGTTACCGGTTTGCTTGACTTTGAGAACGGGGCCATCGGTTGTATTATTACAAGCTTCGATGTCTGGAAATCCCATCAGACCGGGATAGAAATATACGGCACGCTCGGTTCCCTGGAGGTCCCCGATCCCAATGCCTTCAAAGGACCGGTAAAAATCTTCCGGCCGGAAGCCGGACAATGGGAGGTAATCCCGCTAAAAGGCGGCCCGACCGGAAACGCCCGGGGGATTGGACTGGCCGACATGGCCCATGCCTTAAACGCGCAAAGAGCACATAGAGCCAATGGAGAGATGGCCTTTCATGTCCTCGATATAATGCACGGCATCCATGAAGCCTCTGTGGACGGTAAACATATTCAACTCAAAAGCCGTTGCAAACGCCCTGAGCCATCAGCTCGGAACATTTACCCTTGATAATCTATACAATATGAGTATAATGTTTTCAGGTGGAGTGATCCAATCGCGTTTCATTCCGGGAGTATTCCGTGTTTTTTTCTGCCCAATCTTTATTTTACAGGAGGATCAAGATGCAAATCGGCGTTATCAATACCCTGAAAAACGGCGGGGAATGTTTCGATCATGTGGCCCAATTCGGCCTGAATGTGTGTCAGCTGCAAAGCTGGGATGTTGACCTGGCTTCACCGGACATAGCGGACGCCGTTGTCAAATCATCCAGCGCCGCCGATGTCGGCATATGTGGTTTCTGGGGCGGTTATCCGGGCCCGAGCAATTTTAATTTCAGGGAAGGCCCCGTCACCCTCGGCCTCGTGCCGCAGGAATTTCGCGCTCAACGCGTAGAAGCCCTGAAAAAATGGGCCGACTTTGCCTCCCGGATAGGAGCGCCCGCTCTTATTACCCACTGCGGGTTTATTCCCGAAAATATGACCGACCCTGAATTCGATCCGGTGGTGGAAGCTATAGCCGAAGTCGCTTCATACTGCCGTGAACGTCACATTGAATTCTGGTTTGAAACCGGACAGGAAACACCGGTGGTTCTTTTGCGAACGATCGAACGCATCGGTACCGGCAATCTTGGCATCAATCTTGATCCGGCCAACCTGCTGATGTACGGCAAAGGCAACCCCATCGATTCCCTGGATGTCTTTGGCGAATATGTGCGCAATATCCATGTGAAGGACGGCTTGTGCCCCACCGATGGCGACAATTTGGGTGAAGAAGTCCAGGTCGGACAGGGAAAGGTGAGATTTCCAAAGTTCCTCCAGTCCCTCAGAAACATCGGGTTTGATGGAGAACTTGTCATCGAACGGGAGATCAGCGGAGAAAAAAAGGTAGAAGATATTCGCCAAACCGTCCAAAATCTCCGGAAGTGGCTGGATGATCTGAAATGACCCGAGCGAGAGGCCGCGGGCGATCAAATCCCAACAATGACCAACACGTTA
>JAGYMJ010000693.1 GCA_018400625.1 Planctomycetota bacterium | reverse complement strand
CGAGTGAAGCCGCTAAAAGTCCAATCATCGGTGCCAGCAGGAATACGGAAGGTGCGCCCTGAGGGACGATAACATCTTTTGCAAAAAGTTTTATGATATCGGCAAAATTCTGATACCAGGGCGGACCTTTTCGCCAGTGGATACGGGCCGTAACTTTCCTGTCCACCCAGCCGGATAAAAGTCCGGCAACGGCGGCAAAAAGAAAGCCCGGGAAAATAAGATAGTAAAAAATATATACTAATGGCATATTCATTTTTTCGTTATCCCTTCCACCTCTCTATCCCACTTTCGGGTATGAACGGCAAGATTGTCCCCTACAAGATAAACATCGTTCTCCAGATCATCTTCCTCGACATCTTTGACTTCCACAGCTCCTTCCGGACAGCTCGCCACACATGACGGTATTTCTTGTGCCTTTTCGGCGCAGAAATTGCATTTTGAGTCGAGGTAAGGTATAAAATCAGGCAAAATAGTGCCGAAAGGGCAGGCGATCGTGCAAGACTTGCAACTCGTGCAAAGCATCATGTAACGCTTAAGATGCCCGTCTTCCTGCCTTTCAAGCGCATCATGATAACATATGTTGACACAAGGAGCGTCCTCGCAATGGCGGCAGAAAAGAGCAAAAGTCGCATACTCTCTGAGCGCGGTCACACCGTGATTATTGCCTGCATGGTAAAAATATTCACAGCATGCAACGCATTCATCGCAGTTGTTGCATATATCGAGGTCTATAAAAAGCCTTTTCATAACGCTCTAATCCAAAATATCGTGATAATCCTTCACCTGCTCATACGTCAGTACCGGTCCGTCCTTGCATACATAATACGGCCCGAGCCTGCAATGTCCGCATTTACCGAGTCCGCAGGACATGTTTTTCTCCAATGAGAGGTAAATGTCCTTCGGCGCAAAATCAAGCTCGAGCAATTTCAAAAGCGTAAATTTCATCATTATCGGCGGCCCGCACACAATACATGCCGTGTTGTCCACAGTGACCGGAAGGTTCTCGATGATTGTTGTCACGACACCCACCTTTCCGGTCCACTCCTTATCGCCTTCATCCACCGTTATTTCAAGATCGACATTTTCCTTTCCGGCCCATCCATCGACCAGCCGTTTGTAAACGATATCTGCAGGAGATCGGGCGCCGTATTTTATCGTCACACCGTTAAAATCATCAATACGTGCGAAAAGAGCGAAAAGCAGGGAACGCAGCGGCGCCAGGCCGACCCCGCCCCCGAGTATTAAAACGTCCTTTCCTGCAAACTCATCAAGCGGGTAGCCTTTCCCGTAAGGCCCCCTGATACCCAGAGTCTCTCCGGGCGACATATCATGGAGCATGGAAGTGATCTTCCCGGCTTTCATTATTGTTATTTCCACTTCCTCCTTAACAGCAGGGTCAGAAGAAGGCGTAAAAGGGGCTTCGCCCACGCCCGGCACCGAAAGTTCAACGAACTGGCCGGTGTGAAAACTAAAATCCGTCTCCGGTTCGAGCACAAAAGTCTTTATAGCGGGAGTTTCCTCTATGATATCTTTTATCTCTGCTCTTATCGGAGCATAAATATTTTTCTTTTCTTTTTGGGCTTCAACCATTTTTCTCTAAGTCCTTCAAAACTTCTCTGATGTCTATTTCACCGATACAAACCTCTATGCACCTTCCACAGCCGCAGCATGCGGGCTTGCCAAGATTCTCGACAAAAAAATCAAATTTTTTGAGGAACCTATTTCTCAGCCGCTCAGACCGCGTTTTCATCGGAGTAGCGCCACCTGCTACCGTCGCGAAATTTTTATACTGACACGAATCCCACATTCTCATTTTCTGATTTTTTTCGCCGGCTTTTTTATCGGAAAGCAGGAAACAGTGGCAGGTATCACAGATAAAATTACAGCCGCCGCATTCAACACAAGTCAGGGCGAAATTATCCCATGTTTCCGCATCCATCCCCCCCGTCACGATGTCCTGCAATGTATCATACTGCGGAAGTTTCTGCTTTTCCAGGTGGGCCGCGAGCTGCTCAGCGACTTTCCGGCGATTAGCCTCACGCTGGTTGATCTGTTCCTCGTTTGCATCCACAAAACATTCTTTTGTTTTCTCGATCAACTCCTCGCCGCGCTCAGATCCGGATTCCAGAATATATCCATTATTATCAAGCGGCGAGAGGTTTAAATCAAAGCCCGCTTCGGATTCCGGACAGGGGGCGCCGCCCATCGCCATGCAGTAGCAGACCTCTTTGAAATCCGTGCAATCACCGGATATCAGCAGGGTGTTATCCCTTTTCAGCCTGTAGAAAGGGTCTTCTTCAACGCCTTCAAGAAAGACATAATCCTGTACCTCGTGCGCGGCCAGATCACATGCTTTTATCCCGAACACGATGGATTTATCTCCCCATTCATCAACGACTTTACGTCCGTCAAAATATTCTGCCACCTTTTCCAGATAGGGGGTAAAAAAACTCTTGAGGGGTTCAACAGGGCGGTAAGGGTTGAATTGAAATCCGGATGGGTCGGCCAGTTCCTCAAATGAATAGTCGCAGACCTCCCCCTGCGCGCTTTCTTTTTCGGCCGCAATGAAAACGGAATACTCTTTCAAAAGAGCCCCGATCCATTGCTCTACTTTAGCACTATCCAGATAAAACAGATTTGGTGAAGACACCCCAAACTCCTTTATTATTTTTTGTTGAAAGAATATTGAAATGTTATGTCTAAATCCGTTATTTTATAAGCCAAATTGAAAAAATTTGCAAATGCTTAACGGTCAAATTCTACATGTTTGATATGAAACCAACGCTCATTGTAGTTGCAAAAGCTTAATTAACAATTTTATACAACTTGCCTGGCGATATTGTGAAGAGATTATATTTAGAAATGTAAAATATACCTTTTTCTTAAGTTCTTGTCAAAAGAATGCCGCAAGGAGGAATTTGCGCTGTAACGTTTTTGCGTGTGCCGGGCGCAAATTGTCCGACGGTAAGTCCTCAGTGAACCCCGTAACATCACCACCGTGCCCTGTGCCTGCCTG
>JAGYMJ010000692.1 GCA_018400625.1 Planctomycetota bacterium | reverse complement strand
GGCCTCGCCCGCCGCGTTTCTGCCCAGGGAGCGGGACAAGTCATTATCATTAAAAGGTAATTTTTTCATCTTGTGCAAAAGCTTATGAATTAATGTTATTTCCCCTGGGCAGAAACGCGGCGGGCGAGGCCGGGGGGGGGGGCGGATCCATTTGTAGTGCAGAAATAGCGCTCCACCGGGGCAAGCCCGGCGGTAACGCAGTTCAATGAATATTTGCAAAAATTGTTGGTGCAGTATGAGTTTTCAAGCAGCTCCTTAAACGTTGTTTTTTTTATGGAGGTTTTCAGTTATGCTTTCAAGAAAGATATCGGCTCGACGCCTTTTAAGTATAGGATGTTTTTTGACACTCTTTGTTTCTATTCAAGCCTTTTCAGCCCGGGCGGAGAATCCTCTTGCCGATTTTGAGGCGTCACTCCGCCAGGCAAGGCAAAGAAGACATGACCGCGTGGTAAGCGTGGCCGAACAGACCCTCCAGACCGCGGGAATGCTGCTCGAAACCCCCGCCGAAGGTTTTGCAGTACCCTTTTATCATCGAATTGAGTCACTCCGTGACGACCTTCAGTCCCTTATGGAGGCGCCCGAGCTCGATTATGATCCTATTGAGGAGGTTGCCGAGCAGCTCCAGGCCGCTGTCAGAACTTACCGTGAAGTTCCCGAATTCCCACCTTTGGAACCCATCCTGATCAGTGAGATGCCCGCTATCTTATCGGTAAGTTCCCATTCTGCGTGGAATAACGGACTGATGGTGAATGTCATGGCCGACGCCAATCAATTGGCTCTGCCGGAGGATAAAGCCCTCCGGTTAAGTGGTAGAAAGACCTACGTTGAAACGGGTTTTACCACCGGACAACTGCCCGAAGACGACAAGACCACTATATCTTTCTGGATTTATCCTCTGTCCCACCACTCCGCCACGGTGATCGAGGGCAATGTGAGCGGTGGTGATGTGCGTTGGGAGATCGCTTACAACTCGACCGGAAGCATATCTCTGCGAAATCATGGAAGTGATTCACGCCATACCGGCTCCGGAAGCGGTTCGGTACCCGTCAATGAATGGACCCATGTGGCTGTTACCTATGATAAGGAAAATAATGGCACGGAATTCTATATTAATGGCGACAGGTTTGTGTCTATAGATAATCAGCGTCCATACAGCTTGAGAGGTGGTGATAAACCGCTTCGTTTGGGCGGTAAAGAAATCCAAGCCGCGCAAAATGTCGTCATGCGTAATGTCCGCATCTGGGACAGCGTGTTATCGCGCGAGGAAGTGCAGGCGGATATGTATGAAGAATTCTCAGGCGGTGAAGAAGGCCTTTTGGCTTATTGGCCGCTCAATGAAGGAGAAGGCGAGGAGGTGTTGGATAAAACTCCGGCAGCACACCATGGACAGATCCTTGGCGGAGTCTGGGTCCCCGAGGTGAGAGAAGGTTACTGGCTCTCAAATCCGATAGCGTTTCAGGCCGTCCAGGAGGTCGAAGAAAGCCTGATAGAATGGGAAACAGACGGCAGCAACAGCAGCGAAGCGGTCATCGTCAATACAGGTGTCAGCAACAGCGAAGACCGGCTGCCGGAAACGTGGCGCCAGGCCGAAAATGGTGGGGGAATACCCGGAATGGAATCCGGCACCAATAGTGAAGGTCTGTTTCTTTGGGTGAAAACAGAACTTGTACGAACAAACGATCGCGAAACGCCCCGACTTGATAATTTGAGACTCGAAGTGTCTGGAAACTAAAGTTTTTTATAAAGCCCGGTGAAATGAGTTGTTCACCTATCGTGATTTGTGCCGATAAATTGATCGTTAATTGCTGGGTTGTAAGTCCTCAATGAATTCCCCAACATCCCCGCCGTGCCTTGTGCCGGTGGAATGAAGATTAAACGTTA
>JAGYMJ010000691.1 GCA_018400625.1 Planctomycetota bacterium | reverse complement strand
AGAGTGCCCCGTGGGAACGCCGGGCGCTCTCGGGGAGGGGCGGGCAGGGCGCATTAACGACTAAGGGGTGCTGATACAACATTCGCAGCGTTTAATCTTCATTCCACCGGCACAAGGCACGGTGGTGATGCCACGTGTTTCAATGAATATTTACAATCATTGAAAGCCTGGAGGAAAATTTTTTTAACAGGCTTATCCAGGAGGTCAAAAATGAGCGAAATAACATGTCTCGTCGTCTATTATTCACGCACCGGCTACACGAAAAAAGTGGCCGAAACCATAGCAGGCATGCTGAACTGTGAAGTCGAAGCTGTTGTGGAGAAAAAGGATCGCGGGGGCGCTAAGGGATATTTCGGGGGAATAAAAGATATGTTGTTTAATAAGACAGCCGATATAGAAAAGCCCCGCTTCGATCCATCAGACTATGATCTTACTATTATCGGCACCCCTGTTTGGGGCAACAAAGTCTCCCTGCCCGTGCAGTCGTGGTTCAATTCTGTCAGGAAACCACTGCCGGCATCGGCGTTTTTTCTCACCACGAAATTCTCCGGCATAGAATATACTTTCCAGCAGATGACCGAGCTTTCCGGTAGAGAGCCCGCAGCAAAACTTGCACTGACCGACGGACGGATTAAAAAGGAAGGTTGGGAGAAAGATGTCGCTGAGTTCGTGGAAAAGATTAGAAATAAACTCCCCTGAATAACTAAATGAGTAAGTTCTCAGTGAACCACGTTGTTTCCCACCGGCACAGGGCAGGGTGGTGATAAGACTACGCACTTCACTGAATATTTACATATAATTAACGACTTATTTGTACAAAAGGCATGGAGATAAAAAAGTATGGATACATTAGAAAATGCTGCGGAGCGGTTCTGGGACCATATCTGGCACCGCTTATACGACAAAGGCACTTCCCTGTTTTACGATAACATATCAAGTTATGATATTGAGCACCGATTCGACCATCTCCCCAAGCCGGAAGAAATCCGACGCTTGTTTCCCAATCCCAACGGCTGGGGTACCGGCATGGAGGACAGTTCTATCAATGGCGGAGTAATGCTGGCGGCCGTCTGCGACCGCTACGCGGCTACCGGCGATGACAGCCTGCGGAAGGCGGCCCTGCGCGTGTTCAAAGGACTGCAACGGTGTGCTACGCAGAGTTCCCGCAAAGGCTTTATCCTGCGTAGCGTCAGCCCTCTGGACGATAAATCGTATTATCCTGAAAGTTCGAGGGATCAGATCACACATTTTGTCCATGGCCTTTGGCGTTATGCCCATTCGGAGCTTTGCCATGAGGCGGAGAGAAAGAGAATTTCAGAACTGATGCAGGAGGTCTGCGCCGATATGGAACGTATGGTCGTTGCCGAGAATGGCTATAACTATTGCCGTGAAGACGGAACGCCCGGAAATGTATCCATCATGTGGAATAAAATCAAACTCCATGAGGCCTGCCGTTTGCCCTGTGTTTACGCCGTGGGCTGGGACCTGACCGGGGACCGGCATTGGCTGGACTGCTTCCACCGTTATGCGGGAAAGGCCTGCGATTGGGCATCCGGACTGGATTCACGACGTAGCAATAACGCTTTTGCCATGCTCCAACATCAGGTCTCGCTTGAGGTAATAGCCCAGACAGATACCGGTGATTCGGAGATCCGCAGGAAAGCCGCCGGATTAATGGAAAAGCTGGCTAGGGGGATGGAAGAACGTTATTTCCACGAATTCGATGAAGGCGGTAAATCTTACGGCTCTTACAAAGATGTTGACGTCGCTGAACTGAATTTGTGTCAATGGCGTGAAGGACCGCGGATAGAGAAGGAATTCGCCGACGGTACTTACTGGGTGCCGGGACACAAACATAACGAGGCTTATCAGCGTGCCTTCCGGCCGCTGAGGAGCGTGGCGGAAGCTCTGCTGTGTGTGCTGATAGCATCGGACGATGGCCTCTCCGGAAGAAGTTTTGATCTACTGAGGCGTCTGCTTACAATACCGGAGGTGGAGTTAGCCTGGAATTATTCTATAATTTACCCCCAAGCCGCTTATTGGCGCCATCAGAGGAACGAAAAGGGGATAGTACATGTTTACCCGCGGGAAAAAACTTAACCCGATTTTCGATGGGTATTTTCGGGCTCTAAGGCTTAGTTGCGTAAGTCCGCGTAAAGTCCTAAGTCTGATATTCTGTAAATA
>JAGYMJ010000690.1 GCA_018400625.1 Planctomycetota bacterium | reverse complement strand
GAGACACGGCTACGGTGTGAGAAATCGATACGTAGCTCTGAATCATTATTCCACCGGCACAGGGCACGGTGGTGAGAAAACTAAATACTTCACTGAATATTTAGTAGGTGAATTTGTTGACCGATGAACAGGAGACTCGATCCCCAATGTTCCGTAAAATCCAGAAAAAGATCATGAGTATAAGTCCCATATGTTATGTTTTTCTGTTTTGTACCACAGTGCACATCGCTATCCTGGCCGGCTCTGATGCGCCCGAACCCTTTCTCATGCCTGAAGACGAGCCGCTGGTCATTGCCCACGACGCCGGATCGCTCGTATGGGATCAGGCACGTATCGGGGACATGGAGAATCCCAATATCGAGTTCCCCCACCTGGCCCGTTTCAATGATCATTGGTATTGCAGCTTCCGTGAGGGGATGACGCACGGTAACCATATCTCCGGCCGGGGCCGTGTTCTGCGCTCAAGTGACGGCGTCCATTGGGAATCGGTGGCGCTGTTGGAGTCCGATGCAGGAGACGTGCGTGATCCACGCCTGTCGGTGACCCCTGACGGCAGGCTCATGCTTAATTCCTCGATCCGCTATCTGAGCGATGCCGCTCCCCTCGAGGTTGTCAACGGCGTCGAGGTGCAGCGCCGGTCGGTGACCTGGCTCTCCGAAGACGGCCTTGACTGGAGCGGACCCCACTTTTGTCCTACCGGCATCAATACCTGGCGCTGGGACGTGGCCTGGTACGAGGGATACGGCTACAGCTTCGGTTACAGCGGCAAGGATAACGCCGGTACGCTCTACCGGACGTCGGACGGCAAAAACTGGGAGGTTTGGAAGGAAAATGCGTTTCCCCGTTCCGGAGGCTACAACGAGGCTTCTCTGGCTTTTGGGGCGGACGGCGTCGCCTATTGCCTGTTGCGGGGGAGGGGGGCGCGAGGCGGCCAGGATGCAACCATCGGCGTATCGCATCCGCCCTACAACGATGAATGGACCTGGCAGGCGGCCGATGTGGTGCTGCCGGGATCGGATATCCGCCGACCATTTTCCTCCACCAGCGCCCGCAATCTCGGCGGGCTGAACCTCATTGCCCTTTCGGACGACCGTTTGATCGGCGCCGCGCGGGCTACCGGCGGCCGGGGCGGATTGAAACTCTATCTTGTCGATCCCCTGGAGGCCACACTGACGGTGCTGGTGGATGTGCGCAGCGGGTCAAGTTATCCCGGGCTGGTTGAACATGACGGTGATTTATGGTTCACCTATTTAACCCTGGAGGTGCATTGATGCCCCCCCCCAAAGCGCTACCGGTCGCTTTTCGCGCCGGGAGCGCTAAACAAGAACCGTCGGTGTCCAAAGCATTTTCGGCCTTTTCCCGCGCCCCGGGCCCTGTCTGAAAGAATGTCGGATTGGTGTTCCCTGCAGGTCGGTATAAAAGAGTATTAAAGAAGAAGAGCACAAAATAGTTTTTTAAGGAGACAATACAATGAAAAAGGGTACCTTCAGTCGGACTTTTATCGTTACTTTCTTTGTCTTTGTTTCTTTCCTGTTTTCATCAGCGTTCGGCGGCAATGTTAAGGGCGATTCGGAAGGTGATCTGACCCAAGCGGCGTTGGTTGGTGTGCAGAGAATGCCTGATCGGCAGTTGGATTTCATCGGCCGGGTCGCCCGAGATTGGGAGAACCCCCGCTTCGACGAACCGGGGCGGCATTGTTTCCCGCAAGGCGGCGCTGCGGTAGAGCACGGGTGTCATTGCCCGATGGGTTATACCGGGAGGTCGATAAATCTTAACCACTTTTAAAAAGGAGATTACTTATGATTATAAAGTGCTGTGTGAAGTTAATGTTGTATATGGCTGTTTTCCCCCTTATGGTATTGTTCTGTGCAGTGGCCGGGTTGGAAGCCGTGGCCCAGGGGGAAGATCAGCAATTTGTTCTGGTCGAGGATGGTGAAAGCCTTGCCCCGATTGTTGTCTTTGAAAATGCGCCGCTTAAAACCCGGCGTGCGGCCGATGAACTGGCGGACTATATCGAGGAAAGCGGCGGGACCCGACCGGAAGTCCTTGAAGGGGAGCCCGATCCACTGCCCGAAAACGCTGTCTGGGTCGGATATCAACCGGCGCTTGACTCTATCTTCCCGAACACCGATTTTGATTTCGAGCAGCCGGAGGAAATTCTGATCGCCGCCAATGAGAATCACCTCGTTATCGCCGGACGCGACCGATGGAATCCGGATCATCAGAGGGTGGAGTTGCGCCGTGCGACCGTTGATGGTGTCCAGATGGAATATGGCACGGTCAATGCCGTTTATACCTTTCTGCAGGACTACCTCGACGTGCGATGGCTCTGGCCGGGCGAACTGGGGACAGATGTGATCCAACGCGACAGGATTGCCTTTGCCCCTTTTGAATTCCGATATCATCCACCTATAAGAGGCAGAAGCGGAATATTCAATTATTCTCGCCTTGGAAACAGAGGTTACGGGCGCTCGCACCGATGGACGCGTCGGCAGCGCCTGCAGTTGAGTTCGCTCCAGTTTGGGGGCGGGCATGGTTTCAGTGGCTGGTGGGCAAGATTCCATGAAACAAATCCGGAATTTTTTGCGCTCCAGCCCGACGGATCGAGGGGAGGAGGTGATGAGCCCTGGCCCTCTGCACGTACGGTCAAGATGTGCAAATCCAATCCCGCGCTATGGGAGCAATGGCTGGATGATGTGGAGAACGTACTCGAAGAGAACCCCAACCGACAGGTTTTTAATGCTGCAGCGAACGATGGCTGGAGCAGCGGTTACTGTATCTGCGAGAACTGCCGGGCCTGGGACCATCCGGAAGCCGAAATGCGCCGCTTCTCATGGTCGGGTATTTCACAGGATTATTTGGCGATGTCCGACCGGCAGGTTACATTCGCCAATCAGTTGGCACGTGGCTTGAGGGAACGTTTCCCTGAACGTGATGATCTCTATGTCTCCATCCTGGCTTACGGGCATTCCATCCCGGCGCCGGTCGAAGCCGTTCCCGATGATAATGTGTTGATATCCACCGTGGCCAGTTTTCATAATCGAAAATGGACGGGCAAAATCGGCAGGACTGAAACCGCTGCAGAGCATCTTGAGAGGTTTAAGGCGTGGGGGAAAATCGCGCCGAATCTCATCTGGCGGCCCAACCTCGGTTTCGGAATCTGGGAACAGGGTCTGCCCAGGGTCGCTATGGATAAGGTCATCGACGACTTTCAACTGGCGGCCGATAATAATGTCATTGGGGTGTTCTTCGACATGGTCTGGGAACACTGGTCGGGACATGGCCCGCACTATTATATGCTGGGCCAAATGGCCTGGGACCCGTATGCCGATGGAGAGGCCATCCTGGCCGATTATTACCGTCGGGGATTTGGAAAAGCGGCCGACGAAATCGAAGCGTATTGGACCCTCATGCAGGATACCACCCGGTTCATTGTTGAAAATGACGAAGGAACGGCTATCGATGGGGGATTGCTTGCTGTATATGATGAAAATTTCTTTGAAGAAGCTTACGGATATCTCGATCGGGCCGATAAATCTGTCGAAGACGAACCGGAGAGATACAGGAAAAGAGTGGAATTTGTGCGGATCGGGCTCGATCATACCCGGTCGATGATGAGGGTTAGGGAACTGATGCGCCGTTTCCGGGAGAGCGAAGGCGAGGATACCGAAGCAGAAGACGAGGCACGCCGGGTATGGGTTGAAGAAATCTACCCCAGGGCGACGGATGAAGAGTTCAGATATGCCATCAACTGGGGCCCGGTGCGTCCGGGACACGGCCGTTCCCTCGGCGGGATGTATCCCGAAGACCTGCACAAAAAAAAGGATTTCCAAAAGTTTTGAAATCCAAATCAACGTGTTCCACTGAGGATTTAGCCGTTGCCCGCGCTCAGCCAGGATAGGATGCGTTCCTGATTAATTCACATGATTTTTCTCAAATTTTCCATCGTTAAGCCGTTCTGTTTTTGATGAATCATTTGATCAGGATGCGCATGTATCAACTTATACACCCATTTGCCTATCATGTCGCATTCAATGTTGACCTCATCGCCG
>JAGYMJ010000689.1 GCA_018400625.1 Planctomycetota bacterium | reverse complement strand
GGAGTGCTGTGCGACGAGCACAGCTTTTTCCCCACATTGGGAGCCCCCCCGTTTCATCGTTAAGCACAAAAAATATCCGATAGCGTTCCCGGCCAATTCTCGTGAAAGTTTTTGCCAAGCTTTTTCCAAAAAGCGGAATCCGTTTTGCTGTTTGCAGTCTTTTACCGACAGCCGTTAATCCTTTACTGTTTTTTATGATTTGTGAACCTGAGCGATCCCTTGCCGTAGCCGTATTCTTTAAGCCGCACTTTAACGTGAACACATTGAGAGTTGGATTTGCAATTTGTGCAATTTAAGTGTAGAATTTAAGTATGATTCTCAGGTCTGCCCAAAAAACAATATTGCGATTATCCAAAGGGTTCCCGATAGTGGGTATAACCGGCCCGCGACAATCGGGTAAGACGACGCTGGCCCGGCATGTTTTCCCCGACAAGCCGTATTTTTCACTGGAGGACCCGGATATCCGCCTGTTGGCGGAGGACGACCCGCGTGGTCTGTTGGAAGGATGCCCTGACGGTGCGGTTTTGGACGAAGTTCAGCGCGCGCCGCAACTTTTTTCTTATCTACAGACAAATGTCGATGAGGCCGGCAAGACAGGCATGTTCGTTTTAACCGGTTCCCAACAGTTCGGTCTCTTATCGGGTATCGGCCAATCACTTGCCGGGCGGGTGGGCATGGTTCACCTGCTGCCTTTCGCTATGAGCGAACTCGAGGGCGCCGGCCGGCTCCCCGAATCCCTTGAAGAGGTTATCTTCAGTGGGTTTTATCCCCCCATTCACGACCGCCATATCGCCCCGGCCGATTGGTTCTCGAGTTACGTTTCAACGTATGTCGAGCGTGATGTCCGCCAGCTGGTCAACGTCAGGGACATCTCGGCTTTTCAGCGCTTTGTAAAGATGTGTGCTGCACGGACGGGGCAGCTTCTCAATCTTTCTTCGATAGCCGGCGATTGCGGTATAACCCACACCACGGCTTCATCGTGGATATCGGTTCTGGAAGCGAGTTACATCATTTACTTACTGCGACCGCACCATCGCAATTTCAATAAACGGCTCATCAAGTCTCCGAAGATTTATTTCCATGATGTCGGGCTTGCCGCCTGGCTTTTGAACATACAAAACGCCGACCAGCTTCGTTTCCATTCTCAGAGGGGGCCTCTTTTCGAGAATCTTGTTATTTCGGAGCTTTTGAAAAAACGATATAACGCCGGATTAAACTCCAACCTGTATTTCTGGCGCGACAGCAGGGGGTTAGAGATCGATCTTCTGGTGGAGAACGGGGAGGAACTCATCCCGATGGAGATCAAGTCCGGCCGTACGCCGGCCGCTGATTTTTTCGATTCATTGAAAAAATGGGAGCGGTTGGCCGGAGCAAAGGATACCCCGTCGTTTCTCATCTATGGCGGCGATCACCAGATGTGCAGTGGGAACACTTCGATTATACCCTGGAAAGAAATCTCACGACTCAGGATTTAGACAGGATTCACAGGATTTACAGGATAACGGATTTATTATTTTCTCAATGAGAAAATTTTAAATCCTACCCTTGCTACGGACATTATTGGTAAGTCCTCAGTGAACCCCGCTGATTTGGGGTTCCTACCGCCGGGCTTGTC
>JAGYMJ010000688.1 GCA_018400625.1 Planctomycetota bacterium | reverse complement strand
GTGAACGTGCAGACAATGGAGACCACTGGTGGAGTTGTCATTGAAATCTCTTCCGAAGATGAACAGATAGCAGATCGCATACGGGAGATGGTAGATAGAGCGCTCGAGCATCGCAAGCAGAGGCGCGAACGCATGGACCGCACCGAACGTGACAAGCGCATGCGAAAAGAGTCCGCAGAGCCCGAGGAGAGGGGAAAATCGGGGGAAAAAAGGCGAAGAACCGAACGTGAAGATTATCGGGAATGCCCAGGACGGGAATGCCCAAAAAAGGAAGGGATGAGGGAACGAAAGCCTCGCCGTCGTGAACGATAATCGGAATCGGCCAGATTGAAGATTGAATGTTCAGTCACGCCTGCAGGAAGCTCATAACATGGCTTTCTTGCAGGCCTCTGCTGTGCTCGTCAGGGAAGTTGTTTGCGGCCGGATTGCCACCCCGATTTTTTAGGCAACTGTCTAATCCGTGCCTAAAGGGCTGATAAAAAGTAATTAACACTTGATTAAATTATTGCGTAATTCGGGCTGAAGCAAAGGATTCGTCAGGTATCACGGGTCTCACCTGGCCGTTGATCGAGTGAGTTTTGAGTTTATGGAGAACGGTAATGGCCAGTGATGAGGAACTGATGCAAAAGGTGGCCGAGGGCAAGCTGGATGCCTTCGGGGACCTCGTGCGCCGTCATGAAGCTTCGGCCTGGCGCATTGCCTATCACTACGTTAGCGATAGGGCGGAGGCGGAAGATTTGGCTCAGGAAGCCTTCCTGAAGATTTTCAATACGGCTTCCCGCTACCGTCCCAGCGCCAGGTTTACTACCTATCTCTACCGGGTCATCGCTAACCTGTGCGTGGACCACCACCGCAAAAAGAGCCCACGATACATAGCTGAAATCCCCCCCCGGGAGAGTCAGGACGATGCCCCCGACAAACAGTTGTTGTCCGGGGAACGCAGCATAACGATCCAGGGGGCGCTGCATGAGCTTCCCGACAGACAGCGCATGGCAACGGTGCTGCGCTACTACGAGGATCTGTCTCTGAGCGATATAGCGGAAGCCATGGATACCTCTTACAAGGCCGTCGAGCGTTTACTTGCCCGGGCGAGGAAGTCATTGGAAACCTCCCTCAGCGATTTTTGAGACAAAAAACCGGAAAATACCGGGGGGGTATTGCCGGGGATTCGTTAAACCTTATTGAAGGAGGTAGAGAATATGAATTGCAAAAAAACACAACGAAAATTGGAAGCCTATCAAGGCGGGGAGCTCTCCCGGGAAGCGCACGCCCGCGTTGAGCACCATCTTGCCTCCTGCGCTGAATGCAGTCGTGAACTGGAGCACGCAGAGCACCTGCGCGTGACATTGGCCAGGAGGGTGACTCCGCCGGTGCCCGATGGTTTCCGGCACCGTCTGATGGAACGGGCCCGAAGAGAGTCCGAAAAAGAAGTTGGGATAGGCAAAATCCTGCATCCATTCCGCGGAAGTCCTGTGCTCTCCTCGCGGATGCGCATGGCCGTGGCCGCCGGGATGATTGTGGCTACGGGGATTGGAGTCCTTGTCGGGGTGGGTTTGTGGAATGGGGGGGAATCCTCCCGGCGCCCCACTGACCAGGCAGCAGAAGCCGGAGATTACGGCCTCGATTACCTTGCCGGAACCCCGGAGGGTTCCGTGGCTAATGCATACGTCCGCCTTACATCGACCGATCAGGGAGAATAATCATGTGGAAAACAATCCGTCCGTTCGTGCTTATAGTCTCGATCACGCTTAATGTGGCCCTTGTTGGCACCTGGGCGTTTTATGCCCTTCCGGCCCACCTGGGTGGGCGTCACGGCGCTTCATCGCAAAAACAACACGAGGGCGGGTGCCCCCTGCAACGCAAACTCGGAGTGACGGGGGAGCAGTGGGAAAAAATTGAGCCGGAGGTGCGCCGTTTTCAGCGGGAAGTCCGCGAGCGGAGGCAGAACATGCAGAAACTTTGGGACGAAATGGTAGGGATCCTGCAGGCGCCGGAAGTGGACAGAGAACGGATGAAGGCCCAGCAAGAGAAAATCCTCCGGGGGCACCGCCAAATGCAGGACCTGGTGCTTGATCATATCCTCACACAAAAACGTAATCTTACTCCCGGGCAAAAAGAAAAACTTTTCGACCTGCTCCGTAATCGTATGGGGAATCATGCAACGGGCAGTAACCCTGGGCTGAGAGGAGCTCTGCAAAATATGGATGAAAAGGAGACGGGAAAATGGAATTGATTCTTTGTATCACCGGCCGCTTTTGGCCCCGAGCCGCAATCATTTTTCTCATGATGTTGACGGGATGTGCCGGTACCGACCCGTGGGGACAGGCCGAAACGGTACCGCGGGAATCGTCCCGGGACTTCCGTCCTGAACGGGATATCCTGGCACCTGCCAGAAAAGTCACTGAAGAATCCGTGTCCGCCGGAAAAGTGGGTAAAGAGAAAATGACCCTTGCCGAGTGTATCGTCGTCGCTTTGGAAAACAACCCCCAAACCCGAAGCAGCTGGCAGGCCGCCCGGGCTGCATCGGATCGAGCCGGCGAGAAGAAGGCATCCTATCTCCCCTACGTTGATTTCAGCACCGGGGTGAGCCGTTCCGATGCCGCCGATATAGACTCAGGCAGGGAAAGGGAATCAGGGCCGACGACCACCTATGATGCGGCTTTCGGCGTGCGGTATCTGCTCTACGACGGCGGAAGGCGAGCTGCAAACCTGAGTGAAGCACAGGCGCAATTGTATGCAGCCAATTTCCGCCACAATACCGCTCTCCAGGATGTAGCCCTGTCGGTGGAAGAAGCCTATTACCAGCTCCTTGCGAACATGTGGTCGGCTGAGGTCGCAGAGGAAACCGTGGCTCAGACGGAGCATCACGTTGAGGTGGCCCGCGCCCGGCACGAAAGCGGTGTGGTGTCCCGCTCGGATGTGCTGAAAGCCAGGACGGAACGGGCCAATGCCCGCCTTCAACTGGTGAAAGCCAAAAGCGCAGTGAAAGTCTCCCGGGGGAAACTGGCCGGCGCGATGAATCTAAAGGTCTCAGAAAAAGTGGAAGTGGAAGATATTCCGGAAGAAAACCGTGATCGCGAGATAGCGGCGGTGGAAAAGCTTTTACAGGAAGCCGCCAGAGCACGCCCGGAACTCCAGGCGACGCTGGCCGAAGTTCAGAGCAGGCAGGCAGGCATACGCGCAGCCCGCTCGGAATACCGACCTGACCTAACGGCGAATGCAAACTACGGGTGGCGGGATGAGAATTTCGCCCCGAATGAAGAGGAATGGTCGGCCGGATTAGGTCTCAGCCTGCCGCTTTTCACCGGTTTTGAGCGATCTTATCGGACCCGACGCGCCGAATCTGAGCTGCAGCAGGCTATTTCCGATTACGAGAACGCACTCCGCTCCGTCGCCCTGGATGTATGGACGGCTTATGCCGGCGTTCAGGAAGCTGACGAGGCGATTGAGGCGGCGCAGGCACTTGTGGCCAGCGCAGAGGAGAGTCTCGAGGTCGCCCGAAGCGAATACAAGGAAGGGGCCGGATCTATTACCGAGCTGATCGACGCGCAAACCGCCTACAGCCAGGCCCGAAACCATCTCGTGCAGTCAAGGCTGGACTGGCATGAAAACCTTGCCCGACTGGACAGGGCGGTGGGCCGGAGTGTCAATAAACAAGCATTAAATCTAAAAAGGGATAAATAACAATCATGAAGAAAAAAGTGATCGCAGGTATTTTATGCAGCCTGGTTGCTGCCGGCGGCATCTGGGCCATCATAGGTGCTCAGGCTCCTCAACAAAACCCCAATAATGGTAAACAAAAGAAACCCCCGCTGGTTGAAGTTGTTTCGGCCGACAAAAAACTCATCGACAGTACGCTACAACTAACGGGTGAGACGGTGGCGACCGATTCGGTGGTCATCAAGGCCACCAAGGAAGGCCCCATCAACTATTGTCCCTGGCGTGAGGGAGACAAGGTGAGCGCCGGCGAAAAACTCGTCGAAATCGATCGTGAAGTCCACCGGGCGGAAGTTCAGACAGCCCGATCAAAATTGAAACGGGCCGAGGCCGAACTGGCCGATCTCAGAGCTGGAACCCGCCCCGAGGAGATCGACCAGGCCAGGGCCAACGTGCGTAAATGGCGCGCCACGCTGGAAGAAGCACGGACGGATTATGAGAGACAGAAAGAGCTGCGCACGAAAGATTTTACGTCTCAACAGACCGTGGACCGTGCACGTGAGAGGTTGGATGTCGCGAAGGCGGAGCTGGCCAATGCCGAGGGGAAACTGCGTATGATGGAAGCCGGCCCCACCGGTACCGAGCTCGCCGTTCAGGAGGCGGCCGTCCAGGAGGCATCGTCCGGGCTGGCGCTGGCTGAAGCCCACCTGGACGAATGCGTGATTACCGCCCCGTTCAACGGCGTCATTACCGAAGTGCACGTACGACCGGGCGATCTGGCGGTCCCGCGATCCCCCCTGGTGGGAATGTATGATCCGGCATCGCTGGTGGTGCGGTTCAGCGTGCCTGAAAAACACTCCAGCGCGATGCGTCAGGGCCTCGAACTCACAGTCACGCTTGATTCTCAACCCGGTCAGACGTTTTCCGGCCGTGTGAGCCGGGTCTATCCACAGCTCAATTCACCCTTGCGCACCAGAACGGTGGAAGCCAGCGTGGAGGAGGAGGCCGATCTGATGCCCAACCAGTTTGCACGGCTTACGTTGAATGTGGAATCCGTCCCGAACGCCATCATGATCCCCAGAGAGGCGGTTGTTGAAACCGGGGGAAAGAGGATCGTGGCGTTTGTCGTCAGCGATGGCCGGGCCGAACGACGCACCATCGAACTGGGCGTCGAACGGGAACGAGTCGTGCAGGTGACCAATGGTATAGATGAAGGCGACCGGGTCATCGTCGCGGGCAACGAGAACCTCAAAGATGGCGCCTCGGTCCGGATTGCTAACACGGAAAAGGACTCGGACGCTGAACGACCCTCATCGGAAGGGGTGGGGGCCGGTGACAAACGTTCAACGAAACGGGGGGAGAACCAGTGAAAATAACCCAACACTCCATTAAACGTCGCCTGGCAACCAGCGCTATCGTTCTCGCACTCGTCGTCCTGGGTGTTTACGGCTTCTGGCGGCTGCCGGTGGATTTTCTGCCGGACGTCACCTATCCACTCGTTAAGGTGCAGATCCAGTGGAAAGGAGCCACGCCCGAGGAAATCGACAAAGATATTGCCGACCCCATCGAACGCCTGATGGCGACGGTGGAAAACCTGGATGAACTCGAATCGACATCCAGGGAGGGAATTTATTCGCTCAACGTTAACTTTGAATATGATACCGATATCGATGCTGCATTTCAGGACGTTCTGGCGGCCCTTACCCGGGCCGAACAGGACCTGCCCAGCGACATCGAAACCCCTTTTGTTTTCAAGGCCGACCCCTCCCAGCTCCCTGTTATGCAAGTAGCTATCAGCTCTCAACGCTGGGGGCCCGTCGAACTGCGGGAATGGACGGACAACTGGCTTCAGGACCGCGTTCTGGGAGTCAAAGGCGTTGCCGGGACCGAGATCGTCGGCGGCCTTGAACGCGAGATACGCGTCGCTCTTGACCCCGCTTCGATCGATAAATACAAGCTTTCGCTGGATACGGTACTCCAACGATTGAGCGCCGAGAACATCGAAAAAACAGGCG
>JAGYMJ010000687.1 GCA_018400625.1 Planctomycetota bacterium | reverse complement strand
GTCCGGGAAATGGCGCCTAACCCGCGGACGCTTGAAAGCGTCCACTACGAGCCTGGTTTTCGGCCAGGGCCCTAGCTCTTTGGGTATTGAAAAAAACATCCCTCTACAATTCCTGCAATCGTTAATTGTCGTCTTTGGTCGGTGCCGAACTGAATGTCTCCTCGGATTAAAAACTGTTTTTCGCACAATGGGGCGATTTTTAATTATTCAGCCCATCTTTCCTGAATCCTGAATCTGTTAAAAAGAGGACACTTCAATGAGCCACAAAATCGATAGAGAAAAGCATAAAACCTTTGCTGCTGATCGTGCCGACGGACGATATGTGAACACAAGGGGGTTCGTTCATAATCTACTCCGGGATTTGTACAATAAAAAACCAAAACTTGCGTTCGATCCGCAGTTTTCAAGAGAAGAATTTTTAGAGTGGCAGGCAAAAATCAGGACTAAGACGCAGGAAATCATGAACCCACCTGATGTTCCTCCACAGCCCCGGCCTAAGTTATTAAATAGAGCCGAACGAGATGGTTATGTTTTGGAAAAGTGGGAAATATATCCCCAGCCGCAATACGTGCTTTCCATCCTGGTGTTGGTGCCCGAGGGTGTTTCTGCAACCAATCCGGCGCCTGCCGTTCTGTGTTTTCCGGGATCCAAAGGTACCAAGGAAATACTTGCCGGAGAAGGTAAGCCGGAAGATAACAAACATTACGCGAAAAACAGAATGGCTATGTTTTATGCTCAATCCGGTATCGTCTCGGTTGCCGTTGATAATCCAGGGTTCGGAGAAACGGCGGATACAGGATACGCCGCAGGTGCAAGGGAACTTTTAAGTTTATATTTATTGAAAATGGGTTGGCATTATTGGGGACTTGCCACTTTTAATGCAACCCGGATCCTGAACTGGATGAAAACCCTTGACGTTATACGTCCGGATCGGATCGCGCTGAGCGGTCATTCTGCCGGTGTTGGGGCAATGACATCGTTGGCGATTCTCAACCCTGATATCCGGGCGCTCGTGTACAACGACAGTTTATGTGATGGGCTCAGAAGAGCAATAGTCACCACCAAACCCGATGAAGACGGCAATCGTCCCCTGCCCAGCAATATGCTGCGCAACCTGATTCCGGACGAGCTTAAATGGTATGGAAATGTGGACCTCCGGGCCGCTCTGGCGCCGCGTTATGTTATATATACCGAAGGAGGAAATCAAGAAGACCTCGATCTTGTTAAACGGGCATATCAGATCATGGATGCTGAAGACAAACTAAAGATTTATCACCATGACCAATTCCGTAATCCCGGTCAGCGTCACTATGATTATGTATTCATCCCGGAGGGATTAAGCCCCAAAGAATATCTCGAATATATCAATTGTGATAGTGAAAATCACTATTTCCACGCCGATGTTGCCGTTCCATGGATTAAGAAAGTTCTAACACATAGATGACTAATATAAAGTAAGTTATCTGGTGTTAAATCAGCAATAATAAGTGTCCCGAGTCAGGTAATCTGAGTCTGCCGACCGCGCTGGTGTATTGGGCGTTTACCGCGCTGGTAACCGCTGCCGGCGCCCGTGCTTGGTAAGATCACAGCGAAGCGTTCACGCCGGCTCAGAAAACCGACGCAAGCGTCCGGCAGCGGTGGGCTCTCCCGCTACCAGCGCTCCCCGCTGAATCTGAAATCTGTTCAACTGGATAACATGGCGGAAGGTCGTAGTAAGTATGCGATAACGGCTGAATTGACAAAGATGTCATATTTGTGTATGATGTCGAAGAAAAAATCGAAGAAAACCCGAACCAGATCGTTTTTAATGCTTCCCCGGGCGACAGTTGGCAGAGAGGACATTGCATCTGTGAGGACTGTCGTGAGTGGGATCATCCCGATGGCGATCGTCGCCGCTACTCCTGGGAAGGGCTGAGCCAGACCTATGTCGCACTTTCCGACCGGGATGTGACTTTTGCCAACAAAGTTGCGCGTGGACTGAAGGAAAGGTTCCCCGACAGAGACCTGTATGTCTACATGTACGCTTATGGGAATTCCCGACCTGCACCGGTGGCGGCTGTGCCGGACGACAACGTGATCATCGGTAACGTGGCCAATTTCCTGCTCAGGTCGGACCTGCCGGACAGGGGGTCTTTGGCCGGCAAAACGCACAGGGAACAGTTTGCCGGCTGGGGAGAGGTGACCAAAAATCATTTCTGGCGCCCCAACACCGGCAGCCCCGTCGGCTGGCAAACCGGTTTTCCCGACGTCCCTTTGCAGCGCACCATCGATGATCTTAAATTCGCTGCCGAAAACGGATGGATGGGCATTTATATCGACTATGTCCGCGAGTTCTGGTCAACTCAGGGGCCCATGTACTACCTCATGGCCCAGTTGACCTGGAACCCGCAGCAGGACGGGCAGGAAATACTCAGCGATTATTACCAGCGTGCGTTCGGGCCCGCGGCCGAAGAGATGGAGGCATACTGGTCGTATATGGAAGAACTGCGCGAAGAGTGTTACGGCGATGAAAAGCCGGGCTACAGTGATCATGATTTAGTGGAGTTTTATAATGAACAGCGCCTTGATCACGCGGTGGCTCTGCTTAATCAGGCCGGGAAGAAGGCGGTGGACGGCCCCGAAATCTACCGCCGACGCATCGATTTCGTAAGGGCCGGTCTTGATTTCACCCGGCTCCTGACCGAATGCGCACGTCTTATGAAGAGCGTGAACGACGGTGAGGACGAGGACGGTGCGAAGCGTGAAAAAGTCCTTGAAAACTGGGAAAAAATCCGCCGCTTGCAGCAGAAATATCCGTCCGCCATGCGCTGGCGAAATATCTTTGATGGATTCAGAGGTTCGGGCCCGCCCAGGCTCGGTAGTGCGTACTACCCCGGTGATAATTAATGTTTCAAACAGAATTGAGGTGAAATTTTGAATTCTGACGATAAATGCAATATCGAAACGGTTGACGTATTTAAGGCCGGCGCGGACGGTGTGAATACTTATCGAATACCTTCTCTGACCGTGGCGCCCGGCGGTACACTTCTTGCCTTTTGCGAGGGACGCCGTGACAGCCACAGGGATACGGCGCCCAAAGATATTCTGCTCAAACGAAGCCATGACGGTGGCCGGAGCTGGTCCGAAAATCAAATGGTTGTGCCGGGGCGTGGGGATCAGGGCGTCAACAACCCCTGCCCGATCGTCGATGGGGAATATGTTTACCTTTTCTGCATGTACCGCGAAATGAAAGGATCATGCCGTCACCAGCATGTGATGACGTGCAGTCAAGATGACGGAAAGACCTGG
>JAGYMJ010000686.1 GCA_018400625.1 Planctomycetota bacterium | reverse complement strand
TCGAACCTTGACCTCTGAGCCCATGGGCCGGTTTTGAAGCGTGAAATCCAGCAGGCTTGCTTCACTTGCAAAGCATCGTCCCTTTTTCAAACTCTTGATGATGGATTCGGAGTTTGCACCCTCAGCCCCTAAAACCCCGGTCCAGACAGACCCGATCCCTTCCGGCACATGCGCGTCGCTTCCGGCTATGGCGGTCACATTTCTACCGGAGCTCAGCAGTTTATCCCAGACAGTTATCGCCGCTTCATCAAACGGGTCATAGGCACGGAATATTTTGTTGGCGCCGTTCATAATTTCCATCGCGAACTCGGAGGGAAGCGTCCACAGAGCATCCAATTGCTCTTCGGTATAACTCTTCTTAGGGTACCACCCGGCGGGATGCGGTATCCAGATGAAAGGCGCGATATCAGCAGCACTCTCATAATCAGCAGCTAAACTCTCCCGGACCGGCTCAAATGTCCTTGTGTTTTCAAGCAAACCTAAATGATGATGTTTTATTCCAGGCTCCTGCCCCCATGAAGCATTTTTCAAATTTGATGTAACCTTTTGCTGATCGATAGTTGTGTGATCGGTGGCATAGATGAAATCCAAACCGGCTTCCAGGGCCGCCTGATAATTCGTTTCAACAGTTGCCCTTCCATCACTATAACAGCTATGAACATGGGGATCGGTAACAACAACATCTCCACCGAATATTTTTTTTGACTCTTCTAAACGATGCGCCAAATCCTTTTTATGCATGGCGAGCGATTGAACAATTTTCTCGCAGCGTTTATATTCCCATTCATTATTCACATTGAATTCAGTCATAATCACCTTCACCTGTACTATTCTACCATAGTGGAGCTATTGCACAAAAAAAGCAGTGAGCCGGTATAAAACCTTCTCACTGCTTTGTATAAATTCAAAAAGATCAATAGTTCTTTACCAATTGTCGCTGTCGGAATAACGTTTTTTCATCTCCTTCAGCGAGACATTCTCGACACTTGCGGCCAAACCGTTGAGCCCAAATTCATTCACAAGAAATTCCACATGTTTGGCGATTCTTTCCTTGATAAGGGCCATGAGGTCAACAAACGCCTCGACACCGCTTTCGGCGGGTGGTTCTCTGAGAATATCAAAAGGTTTTACCGCGCCGAAATAATCCCGGGGGTCGATAACGTCCAGTTGCGTATCGAGAACCTGTTTGGCTTCCTTGAGAGTATCTTCCCGGGCAGCTTCTGGATTATCCTTGAAAAATTTACGTGTCGTTGCCGTGATACCCAAACGGAGGTCGGTATCGATATTAACTTTTCTCAGTCCGAATTCAATACCTTCTTTGATTTTTTCGAGCGGAACGCCTTGAGCACCTTGCAGGTCACCCCCAAGCTCATTAATTTCCTGGATCAATTCCTGGGGGACGGTCGAAGAGCCGTGACCGACCAGAAAGTGATTATCAACAAGCCCGGCGTCCGCCATATTTTCATAGCTTTCCTTAACTATTGCGGTTTTAAGGTCGTTGATATTGGACCCTTTATTGGGGCCGTGAGATGTTCCGTAGGCAATGGCCAGCGCATCGGCATTGGTGCGTTGGAAAAATTCTACCACGCGTTCAGGCTTCGCATAAACAGTCTCTTCATGCTGGATATCTTCTTCAACACCCGAAAGCTGACCGTATTCACCTTCCACACCAACACCTTTCGGATGGGCATAGCAGACCATCCCGCGTGTGATGGCGACATTGAGCGGGAACTCTTCATCACTTGCATCGATCATTATACCTGTATAACCGCTATCGGCGCATTCCTCTCCTTTTTCGACATTACCGTGATCGAGGTGCAGTGCCACGGGCAGATCATGTTCACTGTTTTCCATCGCTTTAGTGAGCATATAGAATATTTTATCGGGGCCGCCCTGGAATTGGTTGGCGCCTTTGGAAGCCTGGATTATAGCGGGCGCATCCGCTCGCCGCAAACCTTCCAAAACGCCTTGAGCCTGGGTGAAAAAATTGACATTAAAAGCACCGATAGCAGCGGGATTGCCTTTCTGGGCGCTTTTTTCCGCCGCCTGCATAACTGTAAATAACGGACAAAGTTTATAATCGCTCATCTTTTTCTCCTATTAATAATTACAAATGTAAAAAAACGTCATTTTAATAAGAAGGCAGGCAGTGTGAATACACCTGGGGGGTAGGTATAATTCACGGTCTGCCGGCCTTCTTAAGAGTTAAGCTATATAGGGGTTATCTTTTATTGACTGTGGAACGCTTGCCGCAGGAAAGCTTCTTGCGGAAAAGTGCGGTATTGCAGCGGGACCGCCCACAAGATAAATAAATTCATCAATGAAATCCTGAGTCGGCCCGCTAATATCATTAATGTATTCCGCGGGAACAGTTCGTTCTTTGGCGGCGATATTATCCACCGCGGTCAGCCCGGTCGAAGTGCTGCATCCGTCGCGCTTCAATATGACCGATTTTTTCGTTTCTCCGGAGACTAAAGCATCAAAGCTCGAAGCCCCCACCATATAAGCCTCCGATGCATCGATGGACGACATCATACAACTGCGCTGAATATGTTGAGGAACGAGCGCAACCTCTTTCACCTTTCCATGCACGGCGTCAACATTCAATTCATTTGTGCATAGTTGTGCAAGGAACAAGGCCGGGGAAAATGATGTTGAACGCCCGTGCTGGATGTTGCCATGCTGATCACGTTCCACTTCTTCAGAATACACTTCGGCGATACTCTTACCGGTCTCTTTTTCGGTAAGGTCCTCCTGAACGACAACGACGGCCTCACCGAGTCGGGTGACGGTATCGGATAACTTATTGAGGAAAGCATCCTTATCAAAAAGAATTTCTTTTGACAGAATGATATGCGGCGGTCGGTCGGCAACAATTTCACCTTTGGGATCAACCTTGGCAAAGCCCGTGCCTTGCGCCAGCCAGCCCGCTTTGCGGCCCATAACCTGATATATCGCCACGGGTGCTATATCCCAGCCCTGCTTCACGGCGCCTTCCAGTGTATAGTTGGCTTTGACCCGGTAAGAACTATAATCGTTATGCACATTTTTCAGCGCGGTAGCGTTGTACAGCGCAGCGGAACCGTAGCCTGGACAATGGTGTGTTGCCGGGAGGTCGTTATCCACGGTCTTTATACCGTGGATGACCTGCACGTCAGCGAACTCGGCCAGCCCTTTAAGCTGATCCGCGGAGTCGTTACCGCCAAAATAAATGACGGCCTCTATCCCGAGTTCCCTGAGATTATCCGCCATCTTCTTGTATTGTCGTTCTTTCGGCTTTATGCGTGTTGTACGCAGGCAAGCGCCGGGGCCATTGAATGCGAACGACATCGGATCGATATTAGTAAGGTCAACGATATTACCTTCAATATTGGCGTTCAACAATCCTTCAAGACCGTTAATCATACCGTAAACTTCCCAGCCGTTTTTTTGTGCCTGATCGACAGCCCCCGCAACTTCCCAATCAATAACGGGGGTTGGTCCTCCGGACTCGCCTAAAATAACGCGTTTTGGGGCACTCATCTAAATCTCCCTTAATTTAATTATTACCTTTTTATCGTGTATTAAATTTTTTGATCTCACATATAACCTGAACGTAAATATTCATTGAACCCCGTCAACTCATCTCCACCGTGCCTGTGCCGGTGGAATGAAGATTCAGAGCTAAGTGGCTATCTTTCATACCGTAGCCGTTTCTCCGCCCCGCCCGTCCCCTCCGGCGCTTGCGTATGTGGCTTGAAATAAACGATAGATGACAGTGCAAGCGCC
>JAGYMJ010000685.1 GCA_018400625.1 Planctomycetota bacterium | reverse complement strand
GTTTTAGACACGTAGTGCTTAATCATCGTCCCACCGGCACAGGCCACGGTGGGGGTACAACATGGTTCACTGAGGACTAACGTTTGGGGAGCGTCAGAGTGCAGCCGCCAATTTTTTAAGATCTTCCCAAACCACACTTTTCTTGCCGGGCGATCTTAGTAAATAGGCGGGGTGATAAATGGGCAGGACGGGGATATCATTATATTTGAACCATCGCCCGCGCATATCCCCCATCGACATATTATTCTCAAGAAGCGTGTTGGACGCCGGCAGCCCCAGAGTTACTATGATTTTCGGTTTAATCAATTCAATCTGGCTGTTAAGGTAAGGCCTGCAGGCTTCAATCTCACCCCGTAAAGGGTCACGATTGCGCGGCGGACGGCTTTTAACGATGTTCGTGATATAATAGTCACTTTCATCCAGACCGATAGCCAACAGCATCTTATCCAGGAGTTTTCCCGCACGCCCGACGAACGGTTTGCCCTGTTTGTCTTCATCCCCCCCCGGCGCTTCTCCAATAATCATAAGAGGGGAGTTCGGACATCCACGCGCAAACACACCTTGTGTTCGGGTAACGCTGAGTTCGCACTTATTGCATCTTCTCACTTCTTGTTCAATTTCAGCCAGTTTTTTTTCCAAACTCAATTTGTCTCCCCCGGATTCTGATTTAGGTTGTTCATTCGGGGGTGATAATAACAGAGAATCAATCCCCATCAGCTTCTCAAGCTCCAATCTTCTTTTAAGTGTTTTATGCATCATCGATCAGCCCTTTATAAAAATCGTTGAGCAGACTCTATGTCATTCCTCACTGAACACTTGCGACCTGATATAATAATAAGGAACAACATTCATCCCGCCGGTTGCAGATTTTTATAACCGCACATCTTTAAGCCATTCCCAATTTTGCTCCGTCCAGTCTATCGTTCGACTTATACCCTCTTCAAAGCTCACCCGGGGTTCCCAATTGAGCAGTTTCTTCGCTTTTTCAATATTCGCCCAGGTCGCATCCATATCCGCCTTGCTGAAAGCTTTGTATTCTTTTTCTGTTTTTTTACCAATACCGGACTCGATAAGATCAATCAGCTTGTTCAGTTCATGCGGAGTATTGTTGCCGAGGTTAATGACTTCGAAGCCCACAGGCTTGAGGGCCTTGACCGTTCCGGCGGCTATATCATCGACATAGGTGAAATCACGTCTTTGGGTGCCGTCGCCGAATATTTCCAGCGGCGAGCCTTCCTTGATCCATTTAATGAAGCGGAACACACTCATGTCCGGTCGCCCCGCGGGTCCATATACGGTAAAGTATCGCACTATCGAGACATCGATATCGTAGAGGTAATGGTAAGAATAAGCGATCGCTTCGGCCGCTTTTTTCGACGCCGCATAGGGTGAGATGGGGGTGTTGACGGGCAAATCTTCTTTAAACGGCATTTTTTGACCGGCATAGAGGGAGGATGTCGATGCCAGAATATATTTTTCAATATCATGTTCCCGGCACATTTCAAGCAGATTCAGACTCCCATCGGCGTTTGTCGTCATGTAAATGAAGGGGTTTTCCATGCTGTAACGAACGCCTGCACGGGCGGCTTCATTGATGACCGCTGAAGGCGCCTCCCTTTGGAAAACAACTCTCAAAGCATCCAGATTCTCTATATCCACGCGATAGAAAGTAAAATGAGGATTTTGCCTGAGACGCTCCAAACGC
>JAGYMJ010000684.1 GCA_018400625.1 Planctomycetota bacterium | reverse complement strand
TTAATCATCATCCCCATCGGCACAAGGCACGGTGGGGATGCTGCACAAGGTACGTTAGGATGCCACGTGGTTCACTGAATATTTACGCACTGAATAGTTGGCTGGTCCGAATTAGCCGGAATTCCGAGGAATAATCTATAGTTGAATGAGAAATCAAAATAGATTATCATGAGTTTGACAGTTCTCAACGTCCTTCACTGAGGACTTGACGGCAGAAAATTGGAAAACGGGCATATTTTTGTCGGTCAAAGAACGGAAAATATGCCCGCTCTGCGCGAAATATCCGTTGATGAAACGGATAAAACAATATCTCTGGACATCCTCAATTCTGACCGAGTCGTGTGGATAAAAGACGGAGATGAATATGCCGAAGGCTTGAGCTTTAATTACTCCCAATTGAAGGACGCGATTGTCCGGGCGCAAGTTCACTTGGGTGAGCTGACTTCTATTCGCAGGCATCCCACATCGGTGAAAACACTGAGGCGAATAACCATTTTACCAAGGCTGTTTTTTCTAAACTTTATTGATTGGAGCTATGTTCATGTACAGGATAGGCGATATTGAACTGAAGTACCTTGAAGAAGCATTCGAATCAAAAAAACTGTTCAGAGTGGGCGGCAAACAGGTCGTCGAATTTGAGAAAGGATGGCGCGAATTAACCGGCGCCAAGTATTCTTTGCTGATTTCCGGCGGGGGAACCGCTGCGATCACCTGCGCCCTGGTAGGCCTGGGAATCGGCCCCGGTGATGAAGTGATTGTTCCCGGATACACTTTCATGGCAACCGCTTCGGCGGTTTTAATGGCCGGGGCAATTCCCGTCGTGGCCGACATCGATGAGTCTTTAGCTCTTGATCCGGCCGATTTTGAGCGACGCATCACGGAAAATACTCAAGCCGTCATACCCGTCCACATGATCGGCAGACCGGCCGATCTGGATAGTATCACCGAAATCGCACAACGCCACGGGCTGAAGGTTATTGAAGATGCCTGCCAGATGGACGGCGGCAGCTACAAAGGACGCCGCGTGGGCAGTATCGGAGATGCGGGCGCTTTCAGCTTCAACTTCTATAAAATTATCTCCTGCGGCGAGGGCGGCGGCATGATAACCGATGACGCTGACGTGTTTGAACGTGCCTCCATATTTGCCGACGGTGGCGCTTCTTTCCGACCTTACGCCAAGGATTTCACCATACCGGTATTCCTCGGCAAACAATTGAGGGCCTCGGAAATTATGGGCGCCGTGCTCAGAGGACAGATTGAACGGCTGGATGGTATCCTCTCGGACGCACGACGCAACGCTGCCATTGTAAGGTCTGAACTTGATGGATATAAAGGGCTGAAAATCGCCCCCATGAACGATCCTGAGGGGGATTGCGGCATTAAAGTGGTCTTTATCTTCGAGTCAGAGTCCGAAGCTATAGAGTTTGCCAAAAGCGAAGGGGTCGGTGGAACCCGACCTATCGATACCGGCAAACATGTCGTTGTGAACTGGACGCCACTCCAGGAACGGAACGTCATGCATCATCCGCGGATGAACCCGTTCCTTTTTGAAGAAAATAAAGGGTTGAATGCCGATTACACCGCTGAAAACTGCAAAAAGACCGTTGATATATGTAATCGCACCGTTTATATCGGTATCTCACCCGATTGGGATGAAAAGGCAGTCGAAACAAAAATCGAAGCATGCAAAAACGCCGTGAAATAATACAGAGACCTCTTTTTGTAGATAATCGATATTCTGTAACACAGACATTCCTGTCTGTGAAAAAAATGCATTCATGGCCTGTAATTTGTTAGCAGAGAAAAATAAAAAATGGAAAACTTAAAAGCTGGATTCGGCCGAACGGATATAACGCCTGAACCTGGTGTACGGCTGGGCGGTTACGGAGTGAAAGAACGGCCGGCCGAAAAAATATTGGACCACCTCCATTGTACCGCTGTTGTGCTCGAACAGGACGGTACCCGTGCAGCTTTGCTCAACCTCGACTGGATATGTGTGGAAGAGGAGATAGTTGAGAAACTGCGCGCTGATATCAGCCGCAATGTTTCTCTACCGCCGCAAAATATCACTGTCTGCACAACTCATTCTCATTCCGTTCCCAACACCTTGAATTTCTGGGGATGG
>JAGYMJ010000683.1 GCA_018400625.1 Planctomycetota bacterium | reverse complement strand
ATAATCATCATTCCACCGGCCTGTCTGCGTGCGACGCACAGACAGGCACAGAGCACGGTGGTGATGTTACGGGGTTCACTGAGGACTGACCATTATCCTTTCATTGGCAAGAATCAGCGCAATCTGCGGATAAAACATTATCAGAAAATTTCTTGCAGCTTTACCGTGTTTCTCCGGATGCGGCCGAAAAGTTAATAATCAGCTCAGTCGAATTTCAGGGAGTAAATATCGCTGTCCCTGAGTTCAAAGCGGATACGTACGGGCTGACCGGCAAAATTCCCAACATCTTTTCCATCCTTCCAGCGAACAACGTGCTCAATACTGTCGTCCAGGATCGTCTCACAGTCGGCAAGCGAAAAGCCCGGCAGGGGGGTTCCTTCTCCATCCTGCAACTCAACTCTCACGCCTCCCCGAATGGAAGTGCTGAGGTTTAATCTGAGATGTTCGCCCCCGAAGATGAGGGGTTTCGTGAGGAGTTCACCACCGGCATAGGGAGCATTGACTGAAGCAAAGCCATCGGTGCGGAGTGCGTAACGGTCACCACTTCTGTTATAGAGGGACATTTCAGCGGGGCCGGTGGGTACAACGTTGAGTGCCAGGTAATTGGCACGGTTTTCCCACCCCTCCTCAGTGATGCCCGGTCGGATGAAAGCCTCTTTGAAAGGTCTTTGGTATGAATTTTCTCCGGCACGCTGGGTCATGAACATTATGTCGGTCGAGCCTTTATTGATCAACGTTCCCTCTTCATTTCTCAAGGGTTGCCCTTTAACAAATCCGCGTGTGAATCGGGTCGGCAGGGCGACATAAATATGGGGGGCTCTGAAATAAGGATGCGTCTGGCTTGTATAGAGTTCCTCCCCCTCTAAATTCGGCGTTTTGAAGGTTGCCGATTCATCTTCCCATACCAAAAAGTCTTGCGAGGTGGCCCGGCCAATCGTTCGGGGCCCGCCAATATCCGTTTTCCAGTGTCTGAAATACGCCACATAACATTTTTCCGCTTCCGACCAAAAGGCGACATTCTGCGAGTCAAAAGCATTTTTATTGTGAGACTCCGGATGATGTTCGATGACCGGCCCTCCGCTTATTTTCTTCCAGTGGATGCCGTCGCCCGATGCAAAAGCGTGCAGTCCACTTGTGCGTTTGCCGGCAAGGGCTTTGAAGCGTTCATTTTGGGGGACTCCCGGCCTTGTATCGAAGAAAGGAGAAAAATTATGAGCAAACGGCGGTTCGTCCAGGATCGCATTTTTGAGACTGCCGAACTGCTCATCTTTTATCAGCGACAGATCAGGTTTTTCCCATTCAATACCGTCTTGACTTTCTGTGTAGCAGGTGCATTCCCCGGGATTGCCGTCTTTTTTCTCGCCCTTATATTCGGGCTTGTATTCACGGTAATATCCCCGGTAAATGTTTTCATCCTTTATCACGGTGATATAACCACCGGTGAGCGGGGAGTCGGGTCGGGGCATTTTGATCGGTTTGTGCATACAAAGTTCCGCACCCTTCATGCTGTCAATCAAATGATGATCGATGAAAAGTTCAAGATTATTACCGATATTGACCGGGCTGTCACTGCAATTATTATCACTACAGTTTTTTATGTCCATAATACATGCCTCCTGTGCGGAATGAAATGATTTATTTTCGGTTGGGCCGGCTTCATTTAATGGTAGCCGTCCCCGGGAACGCGGGCATCCTGCCCGCCTGGTGCTTAGTTGCGCAAGTCCGCGTAAAGTCCTGAGTCTGATATTCTGTAAATATTCTGGGAACCTCGTCAATTCATCTCCACCGTGCCCTGTGCCGGGCTGGGCGGAGACACGGCGGAGCGTATTGTTTATGCTTGCTGTAGCTGAGAATCATCATTCCACCGGCACAAGGCATGGTGGGGATGCTACGGGTTTCACTGAGGACTTACCAATATTTTTCATAACAGGATCCGCCAAATTCCTTGAGTCGAGCAGCCCGGATGAAAACTTGGCAACTATTACTATTATCGACGAAATTTTGGGGGTTGTCAAAGTAATGCGCCCTGCTTCCCTCCCCATTACAAGTCAGTAATTTGACATTTACTTAAACTTCGATTAAAATCTTACTGTATTATTGATGTTTTATCTGCTGAGGAATGGTGTAATGGTAACACGCCTGACTCTGAATCAGGTAATCCAGGTTCAAATCCTGGTTCCTCAGCCATTTATACGTATTGAGGCTGTAACCAACGAACAACTATCAACTAAATCGCCCCCATCGTCTAGCTCGGCCCAGGACGCCGGATTCTCATTCCGGTAACAGGGGTTCAAATCCCCTTGGGGGTACCAGCCATTAAAAGCCCTCTCAGGCAAAATAAACCGCCTGAAGGGGCTTTTTCTTTTTTTCCCCGCCGTTGCTAAGCAGTTTACTTCGTGGATGTATCGCAACGGCCTTGCCGCCGAAGACCCGCTCCGGCACCTCTCACGCCAGAACCCCGAACCGCACCGCCGCTGCAAGCGCCGGGCTCTCACGCAGGAGGAAAGTTCCCGATTGCTGCAGGCCGCATATGATAGCGACTGTGATAGCGATGGTGCAAGCCCCGGAACCCGCGCACTTCTCTACCGCACGGCCCTTGAGACGGGTTGGCGTTTCAACGAGTTGAAAATTCTCAAAGTCCATCATCTGGAACTCGAGGGCAATCCGCCGACCGTCACCGTCGAAGGTGGTTATTCGAAGTCCGGCCGGACCGACGTCCTGCCCCTGCGAAAAGAGCTGGCCGAAGACCTGCGGGAGCATTGCATGGATCGGCTCCCTGCGGCCCCGGTGTTCGACATGTGGCCGTCCGCCCAGGGCGCCCGGATGCTGAAAGGCGACCTGAAGGCTGCCGGCATACCGTTCAAAGACTCGCTGGGTCGTCAGGCGGATTCCCAGGCTTTGCGTCATACGTTCATTACCAACCTGGCCCGTTCTGGTGTCCATCCGAAGACGGCACAGACTCTCGCCCGTCACAGCACGATGGAGCTCACGATGCAGGTCTATACGCTTGTCGCATTGGATACAAAAGAAAAAGCGGTCAATCAACTGCCGGACATCTTTCCCCGGGAAAGGGCCGGGAATACCGGGTAAGATCTGGATAAGAAAACATGGAATATAAAACCCCTGCAGAAATAGCCGAAGAGATGAAGCTCAATCCGGAGACCGTTCGCCGGATGTGCAAGCGCGGCGACATGTACGCCATCAAATGCGGAAATCAGTGGCGCATTCCCGTGGGGAATCCGGACCAGTAGCAGATACCTTACATCCCCGGCAGCACAAACATCCCTGCAGAAAAAAAACCAGTGGATCGTTCCCGACCCCGGGAACAAGAGAGTGAAGAACCGCCCCGTAAAATCCCTTCAACAAAAACCAATCACTCCGAAAAAACAGGTGTTTCCGGTAAGCAGCAACCCGCTGAAAAGCGGAAAAAAACGGGGAGGAACGATCCGTGCCCGTGCGGCAGCGGCAGGAAATACAAGCGCAGCTGCCTGAGGTAATCTGTTGACAGAATATGATGGAATAGGATCAAGCTCAGGAGTTGATAGAGTATGAACGCGTCGTATATATCTTGATTAAACCCCCGTTATACTAAGTTGTAGTTTGCAAGTTTTTTGGCGTTTTCCGTCTTTTATTTAAGGAATCTGGATTATCGAAAAACACCGGATTTTAAAAGTATATGAAGCAGCGACAGAAGGTTTGAGCTTGGGGATATTCAAAATCTTTTTCGGCGTCTTAAAATAGCATTTAAGTGTATGCTATGAAAGACATAACGGCTTTCATCTGGAGGAAACAAGAATATAAGGGCACTCTTTTGCGAAAATATAGTTAACATCAACCCTTTCGCAAGGAGGAATGCCCTTATGAATACGTTGGAAATAGCCGTTACAGATAGTTGGTTCGATATTTTGAATGACTTTACCGGGCGTTTTACTGGTCCCGGTTACAGCAAATTTATTTCTCTGGCCTGCGGTAGCGTTCTGGCAGAACGCCGACCACTTGTTACTGAAATTATAACCGCTACGTCGATGGAAAACAACTGGCGGGCTGTGGAGTGGTTCCTTGAAAATGGCAAATGGCCTGAAGGCTGGATTGAGCGTCAGCTTTCGGCAAAGGCATCTGTGCATTGCACGTTTAAGGGACGCAACATTTGGGCGCTCGATGATACGAAGGTCTATAAGACGGGTAAGAAAATATGGGGCACGTGTTCATATCACGAATATACGAGCCGCTGTTCCAACCGTCCAGAGACGGTTTGGGGACACAATTGGGTCCTTTGCGGAGGACTTTCAGTGGGTGAAGGTCGCATGTTTTTGCCAACGTGTGCGCGGCTCTATATGCGAGAAAGTCAGATGCCGGATGGTGAAACGTTTCGAAAGAAACCGGAGATGGCCGTTGAGCTTTTACGGCTTTGTGCTGCGGAATCAAACAATCCTGATCTGGCTGTATTTGATGGCGGATATGCCGTCAGCAGTGTAGTAAGGCCGCTTCTGCACCCCCGGGCAGATGAACCGAAGGTAAATTTTTTGACCCGGTTGCGCCAGGACTCTAAGCTTCACCAGGAGCCACCGCCTCGACGCCCTGGACAGAATGGACGCCCGCGCAAGTGGGGGAAGCGTTTAGCGGCACCGGCGGATGCCGAGAATTGGCCTGGCAAGTGGCAAAGAACGTCAGCAGTTATTTATGGCAAAAAAAGACAGGTGCGGTATAAAAAGGTCTATTGTCAATGGGCACCGGCGGGTGATAAAGCACGAGTCAACGCGTTTGCATTCAAAATACAGGGCTATAAAAACCCCTGGTATCTGGTCTGCAGCGACCTTGATATTTGTCCGGAGGATGTGGTAGAGATTTACGCGACACGATTCTGTCAAGAAGATGCTCATCGGGACCTCAAACAAATTTGCGGTTTTGGGTCAGGTCAAGGAAGATTGAAAAATGTGGTAATCAGAACGATGCAGCTCAGGCTGTTAGAGATGACATTGTTGCGCATTTTGAGCATTCAGATCGGAGAATTGCAGAAAGAGAGATGGTGGCCCAAGCCACCCTGGTACCGCCAGAAGATAAGAGGTTCGCTAAGAGACATCAAGCGGCTTCTGAAAGAGGCTCTAAGGGGGTTTTCGCGATTCGACTTTGAGAGGTCGAACATGGGAAAAGTCCCTAGAAAAAACGCAGAAAAGGCATACGGAGCTAAACAAGCGGCATAAACTTGCAAACTACAA
>JAGYMJ010000682.1 GCA_018400625.1 Planctomycetota bacterium | reverse complement strand
CATCATTCCACCGGCACAGAGCACGGTGGTGATGTTACGGGGTTCACTGAGACTTACCCTGTTTCCTTTTAGCCTTCACTCAAGCAAGGAAACAAGAAGATTTGTTCCCCGGCTGATCGTGTCGTCTTCGGCCGCAAAAACAATCCTGAAATGCGTTTTTCTCTCGCTGAAAACGCTTCCGGGTATAACCAGACATCGATGTTGTATAGCTTTTTCAGCAAATGTATCCCCACAGTTACCGGGAGCCCTGACAAAAGCATAAAACGCCCCCTTTGGCTTTACAAAATCAAAATGAGTATCCAGGCCTTGCACTAACAAATCCCGCTTTGCTTTATAGGCCTTAAAATAATCATCCATTGAGACTTCAAAGGCACTTAAAGCCGCTTGCTGAACAATTGAGGGCGCGCAGACAAAACTGAATTGCTGCAGCTTCGTCATCTCATCGATTATCTCAGCGGGGCCTATTGCATAGCCCAAACGCCAGCCCGTCATGGCATGACTCTTGCTGAAACCATTTAACAGAAGGGTGTTGTCAGTGTACTGCGCAATACTTACATAGTCCTCGTCGTAAGTGAAAAATCTATAAATCTCATCCGTTATCACAAAAACATTATTGGCATCGGCCCACTCAGCGATATTTTCCAATTCATTTGGAGGAATAACCTGACCGGTTGGGTTGTTGGGACTGTTCACTATAAGAATCTTGGCTTCAGCGGCACCGGCTTTCTCAAGCCTTTCAGCAGTCAGTATAAAATCGGGATAGGTGTCGATATAAAGGGGTCGCCCACCTGCGAGCCGGGTCAAATGCTTATACATGACAAAATAGGGGTCGGGCACCGCAACTTTGTCACCGTCATTGACCATTACGAGCAAGGCAAGCAGCAATCCGCCCGATACTCCACTGGTAATCAGAACATTATCATGACCTATCCCGGACATTGATTTTTCTTGAAGAAGAACTTTATCCCGAAGTTCCTGAATCCCCTGGGTGACGGTATAGCGGTTTTCACCGTTTTCTATCGCCCACATTGCCCTGGCCTTTATAGGCTCGGGAACATCAAAATCCGGTTGCCCTATACTCAGGTTGATGGGGTCTTCAATGGCGCCCGCCATATCAAAAACCTTTCGGATACCGGAAGAATCTATACTGTTCATCCGGGAGGCTATAAGTGTGGAAATATCCAAAAAAAAAACTCCTTTGTTTAATTAATCACTCAGAAGCTTCTTCAGCCGCCGTTTCACCCTCAGCTAATTCCGCACCCTCTTCGCCCTCTTCCTCATCGTCTTCGGCCTTCCTGCGCAGACTCACCGTCTCAACTTTCACTTTGGGCAATCCAAAGACCGACCCATCTTCCCATTCTTCATCTTCCTTGAGTTTTTCTATGCGCTCCTCACGTGACAGCACGTTACGTGTACGCATAAGTCCACTCTTAGACCTTAAACTTTTGTGCATCGACATAAAAAAAATCTCCTAATTCTACGATTTTATTGGAATTTCTCTTCTATCTATTACGTTTTTCCGAAGCTATAAACAAAAATCCCGACATTTTCCCGATTTCGGACTCCTCGACCCGCTCCTTAATTCTACCGGCTTCTTCTGATTGGCGTGAGTCAAATTCCCCGACACAAAGAGCCACATAATCCTCCCCCACAGGGAATGTAAAAACCTCATTGACCCCCAATATATCCGTTAATCTGCCACTTTCAACAATTTTTTCCAAACTTTCCTTGTCCACTTTCGGAACGGTTAAAAGTCTCAATGTGTAGAAACCGTCGGCCGACAGTTCCACACCCGAATGCTGAGCATGTTGTGTGATAACTCCAAATACAAATAGACCTGATATTCCAGCAAGCAAGGAAACGGCTATGCCGAAAAGAGCCCTCCGCAAAAGTAAAGACCTTCTCTCCTCTAAACCAGCCCGGGAACTATCATTATCTTTTCCACTCACATCACCACTCCTTGCTCATTGTAAATATTCAGTGAAACACGTTACCTCCGAGCTTGTCCCGGTGATAGGAATACGCAATCAACGTGGTTCACTGAGGACTTACCGCTCATTAATCCGGAAAAAAGAAGTAAACTACAGCTATTTGCCTAAGTATTATATGAAAAGAAAACCCTTATGTCAAAGCTTAACGGTTTGACATAAGGAAAAAATTAAAATAGAATAGGTATATTGCACTTGAAGTGCTTATACTATCTTAATATATTTTTTCACTTTTTATAATATAAAATGAAAAAAGACGCCCGGAAAATAGCCAGAAAATTATCATTAACTCAAAACCAACTGCGATCCGAACTGCTCTCGGAATTGATGAAATATTCCGATGAAATCGACACGGTCTTTGACCCCCATTCTTATTCTCATCTGGGTGAAGAAATCAGGGATAAATATTTGACCAGACTCCACATGTTGCAAGGCATACTGCAGGAACTGGCTCATTTCAACCAGGGCAATCGTCAGCCGCCCGTTAAAGTGCTCAGTCTTGATGCAAAATCCAGCGAAAAGCTTGTCAAAATGGTTAACTCCACTTTAGCCAGGTTGAACGGCGCAAGAATAATGGACGTAGAATTCATCCTGAACCAAAAAGAAGATAAATGGGTCGCCTTGATCACCTACAGAGCAAACCCTTTCAACGAAGAAAAAGGGGAAACAGCCCCTTTTAGATAGCTGATATTCTGTGGCCCCATGCCTGGCTGCTTAAATACGCATAAATCTCTTCGGTCGAAAATTATCCTTAATGTGAATTCTCAGTGAGCCAGCTTCAGAATTCCACCGTGCCCTGCTCCGGTGGTGCATGTTTAGTTAATACGCACCCCTCAGCCGTTATATACCGTAACTGTTCCGTCGAAACGCCCCGCCCCTCCGGCTCTTGCCCGGGAAATTCTGTAAGATGCCTCGTGGTTCATTGAATATTTACTCACTCCCTTTCTGATGACTGGGTCTTCGTGGGGGACAATAACACGGCCGGCCCGGTACACGCTGCTGCTGAAGACCGCGTCGTTCACTGATGAGTGGCGATATTCTTATACTTTATCGATGGAGGAAAAAATCTTGACCAATAATGCACTATCAACAGTTGATTTCGAATCCTATGAAGAGTCTGTTCCAAAAATTTTGAACAATCTATGTTTAGCGGACAGACTCGCTGCACAGGATCAAATACTCATAAAACCCGGACATTGGAAAAAATCCGCTTTCCACCAGGATATCCATCGTGCAATAAAAGACTTGAACCGCTATGTGAGCCCCGACATGACGCTCGTGGATGCCCGGATCGGCCTGGCAGAATATCATCTGGGCGGGGCGCAGTGTGATCCGCCGGTCAATAAGTTGGTGGCCGGTTATGCCCCCCTTCCCGTGGATCGAAAAGCAGCAGAATTGCTGGGGATGGATTGGAGAAATATCCCGCATTTGTGTTAGTTGACCGTGCGGGATACAGGCCTTATAATGATGCAGGGTAAGTCCTCAGTGAACCACGCAGCATCACCACCGTGCCCTGTGCCTGTCTGTGCGTCGCACGCAGACAGGCCGGTGGAATGATGATTAT
>JAGYMJ010000681.1 GCA_018400625.1 Planctomycetota bacterium | reverse complement strand
AATCATCATTCCACCGGCACAGGGCACGGTGGTGATGTTACGGGGTTCACTCCGGATGAAGCATTTGGGTCTGAAATCCAAAATGCAAAGCCCCCAATTCCCAATAAATGAGAATGTTCAAAATTTGCATACCGCTTGTTAATCTGCTAAAATCCTCATTATTCTTTACCGGATTTAACGAATAATTATTGTAAGTCCTCAGTGAACCCCGTTGTTGTTTCCCCACCGGCACAGGGCACGATGGGGATCAAGTGGGACGTAGTTCACTGAATACTTACGAAAAGAGTATTTTCCACCAATGAACGACTTGCGCTCAAAAACTAAAGTCTATCTTAATGATCGGCTGAAAAGCGGACGAGATACAGCATTGCAGCATAAGGGTTTCAAAGGTGTTATTGACACCGAAGAACTCGATATCGATCATTTTAAAGAATTTTTGAAGGATATCGATTCGACGATGACAGGCTCAGCCCTGATAAAAGACGGAGGGGCCACTAAAGTTGCAAATTTGCATATTAACGGTGAGGATTATATATTGAAACGTTATAACTGGAGAGGTTGGAGAAAAGGGCTGCGATACATGATAAAAGGCTCAAGAGCCCGGCATGTATGGTTTTATGGTCACCTCCTTAACTCTATAGATGTTGGTTCTCCTGGGCCTGTCTGTTGGCTGGAAAAGGTAAGAAAGAATATTGTAAGAGAGTCCTATGTATTAACCAAATATGTCAACGGAATCACGCTTTTCGAGTATCTTCGCGCTCATGCGCACAGTGCACAGGATAAGCAAAATCTGCTCAATAAGATGAAGGAAGTCTTTCAAAAGCTCTTCTCTTACCGCATAACACACGGCGATATGAAAAGGTCCAACGTGTTGGTTGTCAACAACAACATCTGTTTAATAGATTTGGATGCAACGGCATTGAACCGGAACTCATTCATCTATAAAATACGAAAAGGGCGTGATCTGAAACGGTTTCTGGAAAAAATGGAAAGTGATGAAATACCTGAAGATATTATTAATACTTGCCGTTCAATGGTATTCAAATTATATGAGTTATAGATTCACATTGAGATTAAATGGAGTCAAATTATGCCGCCTAAACTCTTTATAGACATTGAGAAAGTTGATACCGGCAATTTAATCGCCGGCCCCGAAGAAATTCGTCGCCACAACCCCCAAAGGGACGAATTTGAGCAACTGGATGGAATTCTGCACTTCGACACCGACCAAAAAATCGCCGTAGGGGTCAAGGCGGTCAAAGAAGATGAGTTCTGGGTAAAGGGACATATTCCCGGCCGCCCCCTTTTCCCGGGCGTCCTGATGTGCGAATCCGCCGCCCAACTCTGCAGCTATTATTTCAATTCTGTGACTGAAACGGATAAATTCCTCGGGTTTGGCGGGCTCGATAATGTTAAGTTCAGAGGACAGGTAAAGCCCGGAAGCACGTTTATCATCATCGCCAAAAATACCAAACTTGGTACAAGACGCGCCGTTTTCGACTGCCAGGGGGTCGTCAACCGTCAACTTGTATTCCAGGGAACGGTAACGGGAATGCCGATGTGATTTCTCTTTTTAGTACCCGGTGAAAGGGCAAGAGCCGGAGGAGCGGGCCGTGCGGATTAACGGCGGAGCTTATGGTGA
>JAGYMJ010000680.1 GCA_018400625.1 Planctomycetota bacterium | reverse complement strand
CCCCTGATGGACGCGTTGCATTGGGGGCACACTGACTTACGGGGCATGGATATGCTCTGCCCTCTGGGCAGCCTCCAGATACATACATTCAGAAAGCTGCCGATGCAGCATCCCATAATAAAAACGAAAAAAAGGATAAAATAATTCATTGTCATTAAATTTATACCTTCCATTTCACTGAATACTTGCTATTTAACATATATTTACGTCAAGTTTACTCTCTTGTTCTATGATTTGCAAGCTCTTTTAGTTATTTGACAAATTTCATAATCTTAATATACTTATTTAATAAGAAGATATAATCCTTCATAAAAATCACACAACTCATAAACTTTTTCGGTAGTAATAAAATGGAAAAATGTAATGTAGCCATATGCGGATGCGGGACCGTCGGCGGGGGATTACTGCAATTGATCCGTCGAAACAACGGAATCCCCCAAAATGCCGGAGTCGGCATCAATATCACACATGTGGTCGATGTCAGATTGGACGAACTTGAAAAAGACCCGCTTATGGAAGGGATTATTTTAACTTCCGACCTGAACCAACCAATCAATGACCCGGAAGTCGATATCATTGTTGAACTGATCGGCGGTATTGAAACGGCGGGGGAGGTCATAGAGAATGCTCTGGAAGCGGGAAAAGATGTTGTCACGGCCAATAAGGCCTTGCTGGCCGAGAGAGCCGATGAACTTTTCCAACTTGCGCGTCAACATAACGTTTCGATCGGGTTTGAAGCGAGTGTGGGGGGCGGGATACCTATTATCGCCGCTATGAGGGACTCATTTGTAGGCGAGACGATAAACAGTATCTTCGGCATTGTCAACGGCACCTGCAATTACATATTAACCCAAATGACTCAGGAAGGTATCTCTTATGAAGACGGTATAGCGGAGGCCCAGGAAAAAGGGTACGCGGAAGCCGACCCCACTCTGGACGTCGAGGGCCATGATTCCGCTCATAAGCTGGCCATACTGGCCCGCATGGCTTTCGGCATCAATGTCAAAGCCAAGGATATTTATTGCGAGGGAATAAGTGATCTGGCCCCCATCGATATAATTTACGCCGATTCTTTGGGCTACAGACTGAAATTGCTGGCCATTGGTGCGAAAAAAAAGGACGGCATAGAATTGCAGGTCCATCCCGCGCTTTTAGACAAATCACATCCTCTGTCCGACGTCAACGGTTCTGTGAATGCCGTCTGTGTCCATGGAGAAGCCGTCGGGGAAGTCACTTTAACGGGTTTGGGGGCCGGGGCCGAGCCGACGGCAAGTGCTGTTTTGTCGGATATTTGCCGGATTGCCCGTAAAACCTATCAAAAAGATTTCCTGCAACTTCCCATGTTCAGTAATGTTCAGGATATAAGATTATTACCGCAGGGAACAGCAACGATGAAATACTATTTCAGGCTGAGCTGTCTGGACACAGCGGGCGTACTGGCAAGGGTGGCCGGCGTGCTTGGGAAGCATAATATAAGCATTGCCTCCTGCATCCAGAAGGGAGAGGCGCATCAGCAGCACGGTCATGTGCCGGTCGTGTTCATGACACATAAAGTCAAAGAAAAGAACATGCTTAAAGCCCTAAAAGAGATCAATGAGCTTGAATGTATTCGCGGCGGGGAAAGCCGGATGCTGAGGGTGACGGAGATTTAGGCGCTTCGATTTGGCAGTCTTCAGTGAACGACGTTGATTCCGGCAATTTTCCCATTGGGCCTGTTGGGGTGAGGGAATATCTGTAAGCTGCGTGCAAAGGAGGGACGAAGTGGGTTAGTCGGTTCCCGTAGTGCAAAAATAGTGTCCCACCGGAACAAGTCCGGTGGTAACTGACG
>JAGYMJ010000679.1 GCA_018400625.1 Planctomycetota bacterium | reverse complement strand
TCAGATGATCGAAAACGTGGGCGATGTCATGCAGGATGCGGCCATTTACTATAGCGAGATGGCCCGTCAAAAAAGTACGGTCCTTGATCGACTTTCGGTGAAAAAAGGTGAATACATTCTCGCCACGGTCCACCGGGCTGAGAACACGGACCATCCGGAAGTTCTTCGAACTGTTTTCAATGCCCTGGCGGAGGCGGGTCGCGAGATGCCGGTCGTTTTACCCCTGCATCCGCGTACGGCCGCCCGTCTCAAAGAATTCGGTATCAAATTGCCTGAGGAGATAAAGGTTATCGAGCCGGTCGGTTATTTAGACATGGTCATGCTGGAGCGGAATGCGGCGGTGATCGCCACTGATTCCGGCGGCGTGCAGAAGGAGGCTTATTTCCATGGCGTGCCGTGCGTAACGCTGCGCGAGGAAACTGAATGGACCGAGTTGGTTAAGCTGGGTTGGAACCGCCTGTCCCCACCCGGTGAGGACGGCATTGCTCAGAGTCTTTTGAATGCCGTCGGGAGTATTGGCCATTCTGCCAAACCGTATGGAGGAGGCGATGCCGGCAACAAAATCGTCGATGTAATTGTTGCAAAGTCCTGAAACAGCTTATATAATGTAGAGTGTGAAACAGTCGAACAGTTGCCAAAGAAATCGTTCTTTTTAAAAAGGTCAGTCCCTTCGAAAATCCGTTCAGAAGGTCATGAAATTCATACTGGTGATATAGGTGACGCATTCACAAATAGGGGGTTTTTCTGATGGAAGCCATACGAAAAAAAACAACTCCGGTAAATAGGCGGGTTACGATTGATCTTCCTTCGGAGATGGATGGAGAAGAGATGGTTTTATTATCACGGCGTTTCTGACAAGACGATACCGTTCCCTGAAAAAAAGGAGGCAAATATGGCCAAAGTAATTACATCCCCATACGAAAGATTGATTACGGCCGTAACGAGGACGCCCGAAAAATATCTATGGTCCTCTTACGATGCGGAAGCGGATGTTTTATACGTAAACTTCAAGAAACCCAGTCATGCGGATGATTCAGAATTAACTGATGACGATATTATTATTCGTTATGAGCAGGGTGAAATCATAGGTATGACATTTTTGAATGCCTCAAAAAGGCCGGCAGCCCAAGCCGATTCTTAACATTTCCTTGGTCTCTAACCCGGACAAGCCGGAAAAGTCTTGTTTGTTGCTGGTTGCTGGTTGAAGGCCAACGAGTCAGGCGAATGACAGCAGAAACGAAAAGATGAAGTGCGGAGGGAACTCTCTGCGCAATGAAAGTTATCTGTAACACAACACCGCTGATTGCGCCGGCATCAATAAAATTGACAGAAATAGAAGCGCAATTACAGTTCTGAATCCCAATATCCTTCATTCTTTTTTTTCATTAATGGGATTTGATAAATTGAACTGAAAAGTTTTGGCGGATGCTCTCAAAAACAGGCGTTAAATGGTGAGGTCTCCGGCGAAGTAAAAGCGAAATATGGAACTCGTTATGCGATACACGGCCCAATGGAGGCACCCGATGGACGCATAACACAACCTTTTGTTCGGACAGTTTGGGTAGAAGAGGTAGGGCACGATGAGCGAAGATTGGTCACAGCATATCCGTTAAAAGGAGGGTAGAACAATGATTAAGGAACATGAAAACGTTGTTTTAACGCATGATATCCCATCGGCGGATTTATTAACGGGTGATGTTGGCACTGTGGTGCACGTTTATGAAAGCGGGAAAGCGTATGAGGTCGAATTTATCTCTTTTGACGGTCATACAGAGACGATTCAGACTTTGGAAGCTGCAATGATACGACCTGTACACGCCCATGAAATACCTCATGTGCGCGTAATGGCAGTGAGTTGACAGGATTGGATTGAGAATCCTTTTTCATTCAAACCCGTTAATCCCTAATGTATAATATAGAAAATATAGGACAAATTTGGTCTGGAGTTTTTATCTGCAAAATTTGAGGTGAGCATGATGAAAGGAACAACACAAGACATTCACAGGTAAAAGAGGGAAGAGGATAATAGGGATTCTTATTGATGAGGGGCATAACAAATGAGAAACATTACTCTTAACATTCCGGAAGATAGTTTCCTTGCTCTAAAGGTTTCAGAAAATGATCTGGAGCAGGAGTTCAGGATGGTGGCGGCGGTTAAGCTTTATGAACTCGGGCGCATCTCCTCGGGAGCGGCTGCAAAAATTGCGGGGATGCCGCGCACTGTTTTTTTAAGTCGCTTGTCCGATTATGGAGTGGATACCTTTTCCCTTTCGCAAGAAGATATCGGGGGGGAAGCAAGACTTGCGTAAATTGGTTTGTGATACCTCAGTTTTCCAGTACCTGCACCAACTTCGCCACCTTTATATCTTAAAAGAACTGCCGGATTGTTGTATCCTTGTTCCGCCGGCTGTTGTGGATGAGCTGCAAACCGGAAGGGCCGTCGGGGTTGACCTACCCAATATAGAAGAAATCGGCTGGATTGAAGTTCGGCATCCTGAAGGAGAAAAAGATGTTGTTTTAATAACCGACCTTGGTCCTGGAGAAGCACAGGTTCTGATGCTCACGGTGGAGGGTGATAATACTATAGCGGTTTTGGATGACATGTTGGCGCGAAAAATCGCGAAATCACTCGGCCAGGGCTACACTGGAACCCTTGGATTACTTTTAGATGCCAAACGAAATGGGCTTATTCCTGAAATCAGGCCACTTCTGGAAGAACTGGACAACTTACGTTTTCACATAACCAAAGAAACAAAAGGCATTATACTTAAAATGGCCGACGAGTGTTGAAAGTTGGCCAACAAATCAACTAATTATCAGTTAGAGCAATAAATCGTCCAATCTTTAATTCGTGTCATTCATGAACAGACGTTGCCGTTCGCCCTTTACAAGCAACCAGCAATAAGCAACTCTCGTCCGCCGTTTTAGCCGGTATGGATAGGGTAGCTTTCCTTATAGAACTCCGCAAATAAGGGGTTCCGATGATTGACATGGACGCGGAAGAACTGGGACGGGATATTGAAAATGAAAATGCCTGAAAATTCTGAGATTGTGATAAATACGGACCTATGTTAGCTCTTATTGCCTGGATGGGCGACCTTTCCTTTTTTTTTGGAGTGCTGTGCGACGAGCACAGCTTTCCCCCAGGTTCCCAATAACCGTCGATAAATTCGGTTCACTATACAATAACCACTAAAGTTCCCATCCTGATTATCGATAAAAGTTTTTGCTAAGCTTTTTTCAAAAAGCGTTAATCCTGTACATCCTGTTAATCCAGTCTATTAGCCGTTTGCCGTAGAGCCCTAACCATTAATGACTTCTGATTTCTTTTTTAAAAGCTGTGTAATCTGTGTAAGTCTGTGGACCACAGTCGTTGACGTTCCTTAAAACTTAAAACATCTAACAATGCACATTACCACTGTACTCGAAGCACGCCCGCAATTCATCAAAGCCGCCATGGTCTCGCGGGCGCTCGCCGAACATCAACATCCTTTCACTGAAACGTTAATCCATACCGGCCAGCACTTCGACGCCAACATGAGCGAAGTGTTTTTTGATGAACTTGACATCCCGCGCCCGGACTATAACCTCGGCATAGGTGGAGGCAGCCACGGACAGAATACCGGGCGCATGCTGGAAAAAATTGAAGAAGTTTTGTTGGATACAAAGCCGGACCTGGTTATCGTCTACGGCGATACCGACTCCACACTGGCCGGCGCGCTGGCGGCCGGAAAGCAGCACATACCGGTAGCCCATGTCGAGGCCGGTCTGCGCTCGTATAACCGCCTTATGCCGGAGGAGCTTAATCGCCTGCTGACCGACCAGCTCAGCTCGATATTATTTTGCCCCACTGAAACGGCGGTTCGGAATTTGAAAAAGGAGGGGTTTCCCAACGCTGTTTCACCCGGACACCTTCAGATGATCGAAAACGTCGGCGATGTCATGTATGACGCATCCCTTTATTACAGCAAGTTAGCCGACAAAAAAAGTGCAGTGTTGGACAGACATTCGCTTGGACAGGATGAGTATATCCTGGCCACGGTTCATCGTGCGGAAAACACGGACGATCCGGAAGTTCTTGGTGGCATTATTGCCGCTCTGGGAGATGCGGGGCGGGAGAAACCTGTTGTTTTACCCTTGCATCCCCGAACGGCCGCCCGGCTTGAGGAATTCGGTATTGCCTTACCCGACGGAATACTGGTGATCGAGCCGGTGGGTTATCTGGACAT
>JAGYMJ010000678.1 GCA_018400625.1 Planctomycetota bacterium | reverse complement strand
TCCCTTTGCGAATCCGAAGTCTTCATAAATTCTTCGATGGCGGCTTTAGCGTTCATGAATGATGAAATGTCGAAGTTGACACAAAACGCCCCGATAACCTTGCCGTTATGGTCCCGGATGAACGAGGTCGATGACTTGAGATGCCGTCCGTCCGCAGTCGTCGCGGAATAATTGGTTATGTCCTCAACATCGTCGCCATAACGTTTGAGGGCGCGAACAACCAAGTCCGTTATCGGCGCGCCGAGCTTGCGATTTGTGACCATCCCCTCGATGTGAAGCAGGGAGTTAGGTAGCAACCCGAAATCGTGGATCGCGATTTCACAATTACGTCCAAACGTCTGCGAAATGGTCTTTGCCAATCGTTTGTAATTCTCAAAGATTCCCTTTTTGTTTTTCTCCATGCTTCTTCGCCCCATTGACTGTACTAACTATTAAAATATTTTGGGGGGAATTGCAACAATTTTTTGTATATCTTAAAAAAAATTTGAAACAAGGACGAAAAAAAGCCCCCTACCGGCCTCCCGCACTTGATCGGGAAGCCATGGGAACCCTCTCAATCCGCTCGAATCGGGTCAATCCTTTAGCGGCCGATCCCCGCGTGTACGGGGGAAACGGTTACAGCGTTTCTCGTTCGAAACCAAGATGATTTCGAACTAAGGTGGTTCACCCCGACCACTGAGGTTGATCTCTGTGGTCATGCAACTATGGCTTAGGCGTTTGTTCAGTTCGTTTGCTTGGGATGGAACCAGGAGACCATCTGATTTCAGACACGGAAAAGCGGCAAGTGGTTCCCGGCCGCAGAGCGATGAAGATATTCCAGGCGGATGTTGTTGGTTTCGGGAAAGGTTTGGCGGCTTGACAAGAAGTTAGTCTATAGGTTAGTCTATTCTAACGCTTGGAAAAAAAGGAAATGAACAGGAATGGATTGGCATCATTCTGGAGGTAATCGATGCAAACGGTTAACATTCATGAGGCAAAAACCCATCTTTCGCGATTGCTGAGCCGCATTTCGGCTGGTGAAGAAATCATTATATCAAAAGCCGGAAAGCCCGTGGCACGGCTCGTTCCGTGGCGGGAGCCTTGTGAGAAGCGCCAGCCGGGGCGGGACAGAGGCAAATTCTTGGTTCCGGAGGATTTTGACGCCCCGTTACCCGACGATCTATTGGGTGATTTTGAAACATGAAAATACTCCTTGATACGCATTGCTGGCTTTGGTGGTTAACGACTCCGGAAAAACTGGCTCCCGGGGCACAAGAACTCATCATGGACGGGCACAATGACATTTTACTTTCGGCGGCCAGCAGCTGGGAGATCGCCATCAAATATGCGATCGGAAAGTTACCACTTCCTGAAAAGCCGGAGAAATTTGTTCCGTCACGTTTGTTGCGGGATGGGATTCTGCCCTTTCCAATCAACCATGTGCATGCCCTTCACGTGGCTTCCCTGCCTATGCATCATAGGGATCCCTTTGATCGTCTTCTCATATCACAGGCACAAGTAGAGCGGGTGCCGATCGTGACGGTGGACAGCCAATTCGAGGCCTACAACGTTGACCTGATCTGGGGAAGGGCCTGATCGGCAATGGGGCAATTGACCGCAGGAATCAGCAACTAATACCCAACCAAAGTTCGGTCACGTCATCCGAAGATTATTTTCCGCTCACGTAGTCATAGTCCATGATTTCTTTTTCCGGCGTGAACGTGTTATTAACCTTGTTTTCAAGCATCACGTCATAGACTATTCCGTTCGTTCCAAACAACAGGGAGCGTGCGTCATATCCCAAAAGTCTCAGATAGCCTGAGGCATAGGCACTGGTTTGCCCTGTATAGCAATAAAGAACATTAGGGATTTTCGTGGACAACGTCAGAAGATGCGTGTCACTTTTAAACGGCTTTTCTGCCGGTGGATAGTTGACAGCACCCGGAATGTGGCCGATTTTTTCATACAGTTCGACGGGCCAGTAATTGATTACATAAAATTTGCCGTCGCAATACCAGTGGTTGAAAACGCAGCATTCCCCCACCATAACCGGCTGAAACCCATCGAAAAACAGTTTTTGGATCCTCGCTTCCAAAATTTCCTCCGGCTTGGTCTTCCCGGTGTTCAACAGGGGTAATTGTCCCGCAGGGTTCTTGGGGGGCGAAGGCGTGTGCACGAATTCGTTTGCGCGCACATTGCTGAGGTTTCTCAGCCAGGAATCCTGGGCGAAGGTTGTAGACCAGGAGCTGATACCCCATTTCAATGAAACGGCATTGGAATAACCTGCAGCCCGAAGAAGGGAAACGGCATAGGCGGAAGCCTGGCCCGCAAAACAGATGATTACGATGTTTTCGTAGGATGGGGCGTCGATTTGTTGAACATGCTCGTAAAGGTTTTGGAATTCCGTGTGGTGGGAGCCGGGGATATGTCCTTTGGCAAACGCCTCAGGCGAACGAATGTCGATCAGGTATTGAGCCTTAGGTTTGGTAAGCACATTAAGGCGAAGATTTTGGGCCGTGATTACAAAGGAGCCACCCTCGTGAAAATAATCCCTCTCGTTTTCAAAAAAGTCCAGTAAGATGCTGGCTTCATTGACATCCGCAGTTTGCTGCGCGGTGTACGCATACCCTGCAAGGGTAAACAGCCCGAAGATCCAGAACAGGCAAGCCAAAATGACATTTTTCTTGTTCAAATACTTCATAATTTTACCCTTTCATCAATTCTTTTTATTGTCATCTTAAAATCAGGGATTTCCCCAATCAGCCGGGAGCTTCCCGTCCACTACAATATGTTTGTTGGCACTTTTTTCCCAGCTTTCCTTTAAATCCGAGGAAAACAGGAACAGTTCGCGATTCTTTGCTCCTGAAGCGGTTGGAGTCACGTGGCAGCTGTCAAAACAAGACTCGCCCAGCTCCACTTTCGTCCGGCTCGTCCAGCGAAGGGTATTGTGTGGGGTGGTGTAATTATAGGTGGTTTTGGAATCAAATGCCGGCATTTGCTCGACCCCGTATTCGACCCAGTTGTCGGGGGCGGCCAGTGTACGCCTCAGCAGGGCAAAGCGATAAGGTTTGTCTTCCGGAATGGGATTGAGCCCGATTTTGAAACCGAGATACGAAGGGATACGCGCCCCGGTTCCTCCTATGTGGCAGCTGCCGCAGTTGTTATAATCCTGGGAATGGCAGAGGTGGCAGTCAAAGGTTTCAAAATGTTCCTTGTGATAGTCGTTGGATTCGGCTGTGTCATCGTGGCAATCCTGACACCTGGGAGACAAAGGACTTTTATAGCGATTTTCGTAAATGCGGCCGTCCCCGTGGATTTGACTGTCGTCATGGCAATCAAGGCAGGTATAACCTGCTTGCATCAGATGAACATCGGGTTTTGTGCCGCTGCCCAACCCGAAATAGGCATGTCCGCCCCGGCTGCTGTGACAGGCGACGCAGTTATCCCGCATGTCCGGGGTCGGCGAAAATTGATGCCCTTTGTAAAGCCCACCGCCTGCCGCTTTCGGTCGCTTGACGTGACAGTCGCCACAAGCGGCATGGCATGTCGCGCAGTTCTGGTTGTAGCCTGTCTGAATCGTCTCCGGCAACTGGTCAAAGGAGGCTACGCCCATCCTCATCACGACACTTCTTTTCTGGCCCCAGCCCTGTTCATGGAGGCTGCCCGCTGCACCTTCCACGATCTCACCGTGGCAATCCAAGCAAATGGCTTCGGCATTTCTTGAAGGATTTTTAATAAAGTCGCCGGAATGGGCCGAATTCTTGTCCATCGTGTCTTCTACACCGCCATGACAATCAAAGCACTGAAGCATACCGTGGGTGGAATTTTTAAAAGCCTCATAGCCCGGCCCGCCCAAAAAGACCCGGTCATGGGGAGCAATGTACGGTGCAGCACCGCCGCAGCCTTCCATCGGTTTCTCGGTATCAGGAGAAGCCAGTGCCTCGAGAGCATCATAATCAGTATGGCAAGCAACACATGAGGAATCACTGGAACTATCGACTGGATTTTTGCTCGAAGATTCCTTGGTCTCTACAGAACCTATTTGCCACAGAAGAATAATAGAGGCCAAGAAAAACGTAGAAAAAACATAGCGTTTCATAAAAAAGACCCTCAAAATATTCTCTTTGGTTTTTAAGGAATGTGGAAGGACAAAAGACGATTTTTTGATAACATCTTACGGCAGGAATGTCAATAAATAATAGGTTCATCCTATCGATGCCTGCTTTCATCGTCGTTCTACTTAAAGGGTTTCTGCCTTTATTATCAAAGTCACACGCGTATGTTGCGCCTTTGCACCGTTATTTTAGTCACTTATCCATCATAAAACAGCCCATTGACGAATGCATATAATATATGTATATTTCGATTATGGACATTACTTGGGACCCAAATAAGGCTGAGGCCAACTTTAAGAAACATGGGATACGATTCTCCGATGCTGAAATGGTACTTTATGACTCCTTTGCCATGACCATTGAAGAACAAATAGTTGCAAATGAGCTACGATATGTGACCGTTGGGACGGATGCAGTTGGACGAATACTTGCCGTCGTTTATTCATACAGATC
>JAGYMJ010000677.1 GCA_018400625.1 Planctomycetota bacterium | reverse complement strand
CAGACCGAGATGATCGACAAGCTCGGGGTGCCCTGCGCCCGCTGGGATTCGCGGAAAAAAGCGTGGCTGGACCCGGATGGACGGTTTATCTCCCCGACTGGCGCAGCACAGATCAGCCGCTGCCCGTTTCGGTTCGGAATCATCTCCACGGGGCTGATCATCCAGCCCACAGAGGAAAAAGAACTGCTCGGCCGGATGAACTTCGACATCCTGATATTGGATGAGTCCCATAAAGCGCGTTCCAGACGAGGCCCGGGCAAGGACGAAGGCGAGCCCAATACCCTTTTATCCTTCATGCGGGATGCCGCCGGCCGTGCCCGCCACGTGCTGCTGGGCACCGCCACGCCCCTGCAGACCCGGGTGGAAGACCTCTGGGACCAGCTTTCCATACTTCACAGAGGAGACGGGCGGTTTGTCCTGGGAAACGAGTTCAGCCCCTGGCATGACCCGGCACAGACCAGGGCCCTGCTCACCGGCGAAGACCAGCCCGTCGACCCGGAGCAGGCATGGAAATTTCTGCGGTCTCCGCTGCCGCCGGTGGATGCATCTTTTGAAGGAGACTTCAGGCGGCTGATCCATAATATCCGCGCGGAACTCGGCCTCAAAAAGTCTGCGTTTGAAGCGTCAGGGTCGGTGGTTGACCTGCCGGAGGCGGTTCGGGAAGAATTCGAGGACCTGCTGGAATTTCCTGTTGACGGGACGACTTTCTTCCAGCGGCACAACCCGGTTGTCCGGCACGTGGTGCTGCGCAAGCGCAAGGTGCTGGAAGATGCCGGGCTGCTCAGAAGCATTGGCGTAGAGCTGCACCCGGACTATGAAAAAAGCCGCCGCCGTAATCTTTTCACCATTCTTTTCAATAAGGAGGCACTGAAAACCGACGACACATTCGACATGGCCTATGAAGCTGCTGAAAAATTCGGCGCTGCTTATGGCCGCCGGGTGGGCAGCGCTGGTTTTATGAAAAGCCTCATGACCCAGCGCCTTTGTTCAAGCTGCACTTCGGGGCTGAGTACGGCCCGAAAGATACTTGAAGGCAGCGAAATAGACGATGACGCGGAAGAACTCCGGGAAATATCCGGGGAGGGCATTTCTGATGAGGAAAAATTTCATCTCAGGGCGTTGATTGATGCGCTGCAGCGCATGCGCGGGCGTGATCCCAAGCTCAAGGCGGTTTTACACTACCTGAAAGAGGAAAACTGGCTCGGTTATGGCTGCATCATTTTCAGTCAATATTACGACACCGCTTCCTGGGTGGCCGAAAACCTGGCCGGAAAGTATCCCGACGATCTGGTGGGACTGTATGCCGGTGCGGGCAAAAGCGCTTTGTATCGTGGCCCGGACAACTGCAATGAAGCGGAAAGGGAAAACTTGAAGCGCCTCGTGGAGGAACAGGCCATAAAGATCATGGTGGCAACGGATGCGGCCTGTGAGGGACTCAACCTCCAGCGGTTGGGAACATTGATCAACGTGGATCTGCCATGGAACCCCACGAAACTGGAGCAGCGCATCGGGCGGATCAAGCGGTTCGGCCAGATTCGGTCCTGCGTAGATATGCTCAACCTTGTGTACAGGGACACGGTGGACGAGAAAATATACAACCGGCTCTCGGAACGGATGAAGGAGCGCTTTGAGATTATTGGCTCCCTGCCGGACACCATCATCGACGACTGGATCGAGGACGAGGAACTGATCGGGGAAAAAATGGATGAATACATCGATGCCCGGAAACGGGTGAACGGCTTTGACATCCGCTACAACGCCAACCTCGATGCTGCCGAAGACGAGTGGCGCAACTGCACCCAGGTTCTCTCCCGGCGCAGTATTGACAGCTTCATGAGGAAGGGTTGGATGGTAAGATCTTCAACATAAACCCGGAGTACAATAAGAGGCTAAATTCGGATTTTTTATCCTTGTCACTACATGTTAAGGGACGCGGCAAGAAACAATCGTGCCGGATTGCGCAGAATTTTGGTTTGTCTAAGGCACATTTGCCGGTGAATGTAAAGCCGTAGACGAATCAAGAGACAAGTAAGAGGGTATAATTATTTCCGGCCAACAAAACATTAGCCGGAGTCATATAATTACTGGTTGTGCAGAGCTAAAAGGAAAACTTATGTCCGATCCTCGTACACTTTCAGTTGAAAAGAAGAGATATATCAAAGCGTGGATAAATCAAGCAAAAACCATAGCTGATGCAGTTCCTAAGGTTCAACAACAATTGGAATTAGCATCATGGGAAGCCTCCGCTTTGTCAGATGCGCCTGATGATGTCATAACACCACTATCTGAAAATCTTAACAGTTCACTATGTCAGGATTTGGAAGTGGTTAGACAGGCTTTGCCTCCATTACCGGATGTAGATACAAAATTCCTAACAGCTTCATCAGGCAGCACAGCAGCCACAAGTGCATACATATATACGATCACAGAACAGGCTCAATGGAGTATTGTAGAACCAATACGCGAGTGGGGAAGTCGACATAGTAACAATTATCTATCGCTTCAAGATCGGTTGGAACGTGAGAAAGAAGTTCTATATCTCCTAAAGGATCTAAATAATAGCTTAGGAGAAAAGTTCAAACAAGCATCTAATGATGTAAATAAATGTATAGCTGGTAATATCAGCCAAGCAAATGCTGGAATCGCTATGCGAAACGTGTTGGAACATTTTAAGGGGGAACTGTTCGAACTTGCCCGGGCGTACCAACGTGAACAAAAGTTAAAATGGCTTGAGATTGCCAATCGGCTCGTAGATATAGGTACTGCACGTGATCGATTTATAGCACAGGAAGATAAGTGGAAGAATCTACAACAAAGGTTGAGTAAATTAGCAAAGGGTCATATAACTATAGAGCCTTTGGAATTAAAGAGCATATTTGTTGAGCTTATAGATCATATTTACATTGTATTGTCTCTCGTTAAGACATCGTAATCT
>JAGYMJ010000676.1 GCA_018400625.1 Planctomycetota bacterium | reverse complement strand
GACACGGCGGAGCGTATTGTTTATGCCCGCTGTAGCTGAGAATCATCATTCCACCGGCACAGGGCACGGTGATGAAGTTACGGGGTTCACTGAGGACTTACAATCATTGAATAACTAATTAACATAATGTTACCATTTAACAATTTTTTTGTCAAAGATATAAGATGAAATTTCAAAATTGCTGTTGAAAATAAGATTGTATTCCACCGGCAATGCTTTTCGCCATCTGCCGCTGGATGGCGGGGTCGGCAAGCATACGCGCCTCGCGTCTGTTGGAAAGATATCCCAGTTCGATAAGGATAGAGGGGCTGTCTGTTTTTACCAGTACGCGATAATTGGCCTCCCGCACCCCGCGACCGCTGATACCGTTTCCGGCCAAAGCGGCGTCCATCACCCTGCCGGCTCTGCGCGAGTCCAGAGAAGCCCCGCGGCGTATGTATAGGGTATATCCGCGAACGGAAGGATTGGTATATGAGTCCGCGTGGATGCTCACAAAGAGGTCCGCTTGTTTTTCGTTGGAGATGGCCGCGCGCTTCTCTAACTCGACAAATATGTCCGTCCGGCGCGTCATGGTTACCTTGAAACCATCCTTCCTGAGCAGACGTGCCGCTTCCAGCGACACGGCAAGGTTGACCTCTTTCTCATGAAGGCCGATCGGGCTGACGGCCCCGGGGTCCCTGCCGCCATGTCCGGGATCGATGACAACATGATACGCTCCGGCAGAGGGGGTTTGAGATTTCTCGGGGGCGTCAAGAAGAGGTATGAAAAGTAATTGCCCGACTTCGAGGTCCTCGGCCCTTCCCGCATTAACACGAGATATCTGCTCCCAGGACACCCCAAAATCCTCTGCGATAGAATAAAGCGTGTCCCCTTTTTTGACATAATAAACAGTGTAGTTAGGATCGTGAGGCGTAGAGTCCGAAGGTGGAACCACCGGTTGAGGCTCGGGAGGCAGAGGACGGTGAGGAGCACAACCCGACATAAGGGCCGTAAAAAGGACAACCCAAAAAAGAAAATATCCATACCGCATGTTTTTTGTCCGGCAATGAGAGTAAAAAATTTGATTTTCACGACAGCTACAGATAATAACCCAAAAAAAACATACTGTCAAAATACTGGATATTTCACGGAATTGCACCCGATTGAGTTTATCACCCCTACAGCCCCCCCCGCTGCCAGCGCTCCACGCTGAAACCTGCAATAGGCGCGTCTGTAATTCATCCGCTGACCGGCATAACCGGGCGCTGGGAGCGGTTAAGAAGCAAAGCTCGCGTCCAATTAAAGCGGCAACACAATGAACCAGTGATCAACCGGCGGATACCCTATGGCAAGCTGTAAATATTCAGCGAAACACGTTAGCGACCAGCAGCGGGTCGGCTCAAGCGTTGCGGCTATCCTGTTTGTGCGGGAGCACGTCCGCCGTGGTCATGAAGAAATCCAGCAACAGCTCTTCCATCGATTTTTCCACTTCGGAATATTCCTCGCCACCGCTCAGATTTCTCAGTTCACCGGGGTCATTGTCCAGGTCATACAGTTCATTATGATCGACATAAGCACGGCGTATGTACTTGTATTTTTTGGTTCTTGCTGAGACCGCATAGGTTCCCGCCTCTCTGAACGGACGGTTCACCTTCGACTGCATACCGTAAAAACTCGTGGGCGGTCTTTTTTTACCTTTCGGATTCTTGTAATGCCCCTCCTCAGGGCGAGTGCCCACTTCGGCATAGACCGCCCTACGGATTTCTCTGTCGCCGCCCCGCAGAGAATCACAGAGACTGTGCCCCTGATGATCGTAACCGGGTTCGAGCCCGAGCATATCATAGATCGTGGCCGTCATGTCAACCAGTTCGGTCAGATGGTTTCTGATACCTTCCCGGGCGTGGAAAGACGCCGGTGGTTTGATGATAAAGGGCACCCTCAGCAAACAATCCTGAAGAGACGCATGTGTTTTTTCCGGCAGGGCGTAATCGCCCGTGAAATCGCCATGGTCGGAAAGGAAAATGATTAATGTGTTGTCATATAATCCGTTGTGTATAAGGGCGTCCACCACCTGGCCCAACATGGCATCGACCCTGGCGCACATGCCGTAATAGACCCGTTTCAGTTCCAGCCAATCGTCTTCACTTACATCATGCGAACGGTAAGCTTCCCTGAGCGCATCGAGCAAAGGCAGATCGTTTTCGGGCACAGGCAGACGCGGGGGCAGCTTATCGGGATCGATAAGATCATAATATTCCTTTTCCACTGCATAGGCTGGATGCGGACTCGAAAGGGGCAGATACACGCAGAAGGGATTTTCATCGGAACAGGACGTGATGAAATCCACTGCTCCCAGCACTTTTGAAAGGTCGCGGTTCAGGTGTTTTTCATCGCCATCCTCCCTCGTCATAACTCCGCGGTAAAAGACGGTGTGGCGCGGGTCTTCGAGCGGGATAGCGGGCGGTTGGAAATACCCTTGAAAAATTTTTTCGCCGGAATATTTTGTATCGCAAATTTTTGAATAGTCGTCTTTGTTTTCTGCGGCGAACAGATCATTTTTCCCTCCCCACCAGACATGGTAATCATTGCTGCGCAGCACGGATAACAGGTTGGGTTCGTAGTCTTTGAGCAAATTCTTCATCGAGCGATGTCCGTGGACATGCGGGTACCACCCTGTCATAAAGGAGCAGCGGCTGGGCGTACAGACGGGATTTTGTGCGAAGGCGTTCGCATAGGAAACCGCCCCATTTTCAACCAGTGCATCCAGGTTGGGGGTGACAGCGCCCGCATTCCCGAGGTGATGAAGCACGTCGCCGCGATAGGAATCGGGATTGAAAATAATGATATTGGGGTTTTTGTTCATAATATCTGCGAAAAACGTTTTTTGCGTTATCAAGCGTTTTCAGAGACTCCGCTCAGAAAAGGGGACGCCTTACGGCGCAGCACGGGCATCTCCAATCCACTATCATCGACCAAAGCCCCCGCCGACCCTGTGTCGGTGGAGCAAGTGATTCACCACTACGCAAGCACCACACACCTTTCGTTCCCCCCCCGACCCTGTGTCGGTGGAGCAAATGATTCACCACTACGCAAGCACCACACACCTTTCACTCCCCCCCCGACCCTGTGTCGGGGAGGCGAGTGATTCGCTCCTACGCAAGCACAGCACCCCTTTCGCCCTCCGCCGTGCTCTCTGCCGGTCGAGGCCACGCACTGTTGGAATGGTGCGCAGAGTTTGTCATTCGCGATAATCGTGATCCCACGCAGTGCACGCGTAGTGGCGAATCGTCCTTCCACCGGCACGGGGC
>JAGYMJ010000675.1 GCA_018400625.1 Planctomycetota bacterium | reverse complement strand
ATCTTCATTCCACCGGCACAAGGCACGGTGGGGATGCCACGGGGTTCACTGAGGACTTACTTCCAGGCGATCATATGTCGCTTCCTTCGAGTCAGGAAGTCTGAAACTACGTTCAGAAAAGTTCCTTTTCTTCCGCCTCCCGCGCGCCGATAAACCACTGTTGGCAAGGTATAGGAGAAAATCGATTATTCTGAATCGTTTTCTTCCATAGCACCTGTATAATGTTCAATAAGCAGCGCCATCATTTCCCCCAGGATTTCTTGTTCGGTAAAATGCTTGCTGCCAACGGTAAGAGTGTCTTGGAATGCATATTGAGCTACGGGCTCCGGTTCAATCAAATCGTGTTCCAACAAGAAATCCTTTGCCACATCAATTGCGCGTTCATTTTCTTCATCCACCCTGTAATTCATTTCTCTCATCAAATCATCCGAAAGCAGCCCGGCGGGCTTATTCAGGACTTCCCTGAGCCATGGGTTAAGGTTCAGAGTGTCTTCTCTTACCAGGGGAGCAGCATAATAAGGAGGGAAAAACTGTTTATCGTCTTCAAGCACAAGAAGATCGTAGGCTTCGATTCTTCCGTCTGTAGCGAATGCGTTAATAACGTCAACATCTCCATCCCTTGCGGCCCTGTACATCAAACCAGGGTCCATTTGCCTGATAGAGCCGGAGATTTCGAGCCCGTAATGTTCGCTCAGGCCGGGATAGCCGTCTGAGCGTTCAATGAACTCGGCATCAAACCCAGCATTGATCTCTGCGCCTTTTTGGTTTATATGTTCCGCTAAATCACTGATAGTTTCAATTCCCAGTTCTTCAGCATGTCCACGCCTCATGGTTAATGTGTATGTGTTGTTAAACCCGAGCGGTTCGAGCCATATCAGACCATACTCCTCTTCGAATGTGTCAGCCACTACCTTATAAGCTTCATCCGGATCAGCAATTGCTTCTTCTTCCATGATGTTAACCAGCCCCGTGCCGGTGTATTCGACATAAAGATCGAGGTCGGCGGCTCTCAACGCATTGAAGCAAATCATAGTTCCCCCCAGGTTAAGACGGCGTTCCACACCGGATGTAGATTTGGGCTGGATAAGAGTCATGATTACAAAAACGCAGAATATAGCTGCAACAATTATTATCAATTTTGTAACTGAACGCATTTATTCATACCTCCTGAAACGAAGATTCACAACTTTACATGTTCACATATTTTTCCAGATATTTTAGCTTGCAATTCTACCACCGGAAGATCCGATGATAGAATTGCAGAAAGCAACGATGTTCGCTGAGGACTTACCTCCCCCCCCCTTCAATCTACATCCTTCCGCTGAGTTCTTCGTCGACCGCTTCCTCGAAAACACTCAGACTTTCACGGAGCGCATCTTCGGTGATAATCAAGGGCGGGGCGACTTTCAGGCATTCTCCCCCCACTCCCACCGGGGCAAACATGAGCAAGCCTTTGTGGAAACAGCGCAGGTTTATGTTTCCGGCCCGTTCAGAGTCGGGATCTTTCGTGCCGGGTTTGACCACCTGTATGCCGCCGACCAACCCCTTGCCGGTCGCACAGCCGAGCACATCAGGATATTTCTGCTGGATACGATGCAATTCCGGTATAAATATTTCCTCACCCAGTTTTGCGGCGTTTTGAATGCAGTCGCTTTCCCGCAGAAGCTTCACGTTGGCCAGTGCAGCCGCGATACAGATAGGCGATGCAGAATGAGTAGAAGTCATGGAACCCGGCGCATAGAGCCCCATAATATCCTCACGCCCGATCACGGCAGAAACCGGCAATGACGAGGATATCCCTTTCCCACAGGCTATCAGATCGGGTGTAATGCCGTAGTGTTCAAAGGCAAACCACTTACCGGTACGTCCGAACCCGGCCTGGACTTCGTCCATGGTCAGGCAGATATCATGCTTTCGGCAGAAAGTTTCGAGGCTTTGAGCGTATTCAACCGGCATGAAATCGGGGCCAACGCCCTGGTAGGATTCCACTATTACGCCCGCGATCTCGCCCGGTTCAACCCCCTGGTCTTGCAAACTCTTCAGGAAAAGCTCAAAAGAAGTGTCTTCATTTTTGAATCCATCGGGAAAGGGTACTTGAACGAAGGAAGTGTCCGTTTCGCCCAACCACTTTTTCTGTTTGTCCATACCGCCCGCCAGTTGCGCCCCCATGGTACGTCCATGAAAACCGTTTTTGAAGGAAATCATATATTTTTTATGCGGGCCATAATTTTCCATTGCATAGCTTTTCGACAATTTAATACAGTTCTCCGTTGCCTCGCTGCCCGTACTGAGCAGAAAGACATGATAATTATCAGGGTCGGGGGAGATTGACTGCAGCTCTCTGGTGAATTCGGCGCGGTCTTCATGCACAAACACATAGGTTGCCATAAGCCCCTGATCGGCCTTTGCAATCACGGCGTCGCGGACCTGTCTGGGGCCGTGGCCGGCGTTTGCGACCAGAACACAAGAAGACCAGTCTATCCACCGGTTGCCCCATTTGTCCTCCACCGTGAAGCCGTCCGCTTTATGCCAGACTATAGGCGGCTGTCCCATCATCGAACGGGGTTCCGATTCCTGGAGTGATTCGAATATAGGGATTGACTCGGGAACGGGCAAAGGTGTTTTTATCCGCCGATATTTCGTCTCGACTGCAGGTACTTTTACAGGTTCTAAGCTATATTTAGCCATAATGATTCTCCTTTTGTATTCATTATAAAAGTTTATATTTCAGATTACACAAGTTCCGCCCTTGCATCTTTGCCATGTATTATACGGGCTTTACGGCCATCGTTCAATATTGACAGGCGCGCCGCCTCGGTCACAAGTTCATTCACACTGCTGTTGGCGGGGGTAGCGATAATCCCCTTTTTATCCACTTCACGCATCAAATCTTTTCGACGCTCCAACGCATCTTCCTGCGGCATGCCTTCAATTTCATTCTCGATCTTGTGTATAGTCTGTATCGAGGCAGCGACGGAGTCGAAACCATATCCGGTTGGTTTATATCCTTCCCCCTGCCAGGGAACCAGACGGTAGAAGTCAGGGTTGACATAATTAAAAACGCTTCCAGCGCACCCTATTCCGTCCATAAAACTGTATTCGACGCCCCGGAATTGATCGTCATGCCCGATCAGACCGCTTTTCCCTTCACCTTCGCAGAACATTGTCAGGCACTGTTCGTTGCTCCCCGCGGCTTCGTCAGGATAACCCAGCCCGTCGGTGACGGACAGGATGGCGCCGTTCTCATAGGTTACCCTACCGGTTGCCCACATATACCCTTCATTACCGTTGGGAAACTTACCCTTAACGCCTTCGACGGACACGGCCACCGGCTTAAGTCCCGTTATAAAATGTACAAGATCCACGTAATGGCAGCCAACATAAACGAAGGGGTCCGTATTATCGCAGGTGAACCAGTTCTGAAAATTAGAGGAGCGGTAAAAGTAAGGCTCGATCATCTTCGCTTCCCCCATGACGAACTCACCGAAATGCCCCAGTTCGTAGTTGCGTCGGGCCATCAAAGAGCGGCGGTCAAAACGCTTGTGGTATTCCACGCCGATAAACAGTCCTTTTTCTAAAGCTTCTTTTTCTATCTCGATCGCCTGGTTGTATTTCAAGACAAGCGGTTTGACACAGAGCATGTGCTGATTGTTTTTGAGAGCTTCTTTGACCGCCATATAATGGAGTTGATCCGGTAAAGCGATGACAACGGCCTGACGCGGAGGCATTCCGGCCAGCACCTCACGGAAAAGGTCCGGAAAATTTTTATCGGGGGGTTCTGAAGTGTTGGGATAGGGTTTGAATTGCTGTCCGGGAAAGGCCTGCTTTAACTCTTCATTTTCCTCAAGCGCACGCAAAGGCGTGCTGTTCAGTGCGCATACGGATATTTCTTCCACAATTCCCGTACGCTGAAGATGGTAGATTGAGGGAAGCAGTAAATCGTTGGTAATCATACCACCACCTATGATACTTACTTTCAAGCTTTTAGCCATAAATATTTCTCCTTTGAAATTCAGTTTTTTATTTGAGATATATACCTTAGCAAAAAAGCAATGACAAGTCAAGACATGTTGGAGGACTTGCGCAGCAAGTGTTTTTCCGCTGTTTTGAGGTTTCAAAACCTGAAGCGTTCATTCAACCTTCAAAGTCGTTTTTATTCCTCGGTTTCCAGTTCCTTGATAGCCGCTTTTGCCCGCTCGCGCACCGCGTCATCGATATCTTCCCTTTCGAGCAAGGCGCGGTATGTATCCAGGGCTTGCTTGGTTTTGCCGGCTTCGGCCAGGACTTCCGCCCTGGACCGTGCCGCGCTGGTTATGTATCGCGTATCGACATTGGGACGCTCCAGGATCTTCGCATAAGTTTTTTCGGCTTCTTCCTGCTTGCCCGCGGCCCGGTAGATACGCCCGAACTCGAGCATCCCGGTTCCATACCAATAGCCTCCAGCAGGCCGGCTCTCGGGGTTCATCAATTTAAGCATCTCGATCGCCTCGTCATATCGCTCCTGTTCGCGCAGATACCTGGCCGCTCGGAGCGCAGCACGCAGGTAAAGCGCTTTCCCTCTGCCAGTACCTTCCTCAGCAATACGTTTGTAGGCCTCGAAGGCGCCCTCGGCATCATCCAATCGACGGGCACGCAGTTCCGCCAGACTATTCAGTACTGTTAACAGGCCGGGGCGCGCGCGGGGAGAACGGCTGACCGCAAGGTCGGCAGCAGCAGCCAGGTCCTGCTCGGCACGTTCGTAATTTCCGGTTTGTTCGAAAGCACGCCCGCGTTTTATGAAAAACAACGTGCGAAGTTCTTCCTCAGAACCACGGGGCCTGGCCGGCAGACGAACTTCTTCCCACTCTTCCACGGTGACCTCACCAAACCGTTCAACGATCCCCGACCAATCGGACTGCAATGCCATCAGCGATATGATTGCATAGATTTTGCTGGGTTCATGCTCCAGTTCGGAGGCTTCTTGCATGGCTGCTTCAAATTGTTCTTCCTGATGCCCCAGCGCGACAGCGGCGCGCGCCAGCAATGCAGCGCTTTCGGCCCCGCTTCCGGCCGATTCAGCCAACTGTTGAAACGACTCGCGCGCTTCGGCGAATTCTTCCCGCGCAAACTGCCTTTCGGCCTCGAGAAGCTGATAACGACGCTGAAAATCCAATTGCAAAGCGTAAGAACTCGTAACGAAAAGAGTAAGGAACACAACGGCTAATGATACAAATACCTTCCCCAACAAGCTTTCTGTCTTTCTGCAAACTATCATATTCATTCTCCTCCAGCAAAATTATAATGCTTTTAATAATGATTCTAACACGACAAATTCTTTTTCTCAAATAAAGAGCAGCGAATTTTTTTTCGGTTGATTTCTGCATATTGTTTATTAGCGGCAAAACCCAACAAGAAAACACATTATATAAAAACAACAACCCACAAATGGAGGACACCGATTCCTGCGTCCATATACAGCAATGGGTGAAGTGATACTTTTTAATTGGAGCTATATTTCGATTTTGTAACGCATACCTATTGATGCTATAATATTAAGATTGCACACGTGGTCTGTTTTTTTTGATTTCGAAAAGATAAAATAACTAGGAGTTCTGAAGTTTTTCAGGAAAGGGAGGGTCCAACAAATTCCATGATGGAATTAGGTGAGAACAGAAATTTAGAGGTTCTGAACAAGGTATTCGATCAATTTCCCGTCGTTGAATCTGTTTTTCTATTTGGTTCGGTCGCCGAAGGAAACCGGCGTTTCAACAGCGACATTGACCTCGGTATCGACGGTCCCGTCGAAGAGTTAGAAGAGATACGGCCTGATCTATTGGGGGAAATGGCTCGACATGGTTTCACCCGTGTTGATATTGTTTTTTTGCGCTCGGCGCCTCCGGCTCTGGCATTTGAAGCCGTGAAGAGAAATCGAGTTCTGTATTCCCGGGAAGAATCCGCCCCGGAAACACTTTTCTCCCTGATCGTCCGCAAATATTTCGATATTCGCCCCTACCTTTGTGTCCAGGCCGAAGCTTATAAAAAGAGGTTCACCAATGATTAAACCTGATATATTGTTATCCCGCTTCAGAAAATTCGATGAATATATGTCCATCCTGAAAAAACTTCAGCGCTATGATCTAAAAGAGTTTTGCAAGGAACCCGAGCATTACGGGAGTGCAGAACGATTTCTGCAACTGGCTATCGAATCTCTGAACGATATCGGCAATCACATCATTGCCGAAGAAGATTTCGGAGCGGTCGAATGGTACAGTGACATTCCCAAACGACTCCAGGAACAGAATCTCATTGATAAGAAGTTAGAGGACTCCTGGATCAAAATGATAGGTTTTCGAAACGTTCTTGTGCATGATTATGTTGAACTTGACCGGGAAAGGGTATATAAAATTCTACAAAATAATATTGAAGATATGAATCACATAAAAAAAGTTTTAGTCCGAATACTGTAAATAAAGAAATCTCCGATATTTTAAGACTTTTGTGAGATGCTTTAAAATTGAACACGGTGTCGTTATTCCAATATGAACATCGATAAATTATCGATGCGCTTTTCGGACGCTCCACCTCAGGTTGAGTCTGATAGTTCTGAATAAAACATTAAAACTCACCTCTCCCGCATTTCCGACCCATTGCTCAATTATTCATAGAGCCGGTAAAGCGCCTGCGTGCCGTCGTCTTCGTGGCCTTCCGCGGCGAGCTTGCGGTAGAGAGAAAGGGCCAGGTCAAGCCCCGGCGTATCGACCGACAGTTTATCCGCCGATCCGGAAGCGATGCTCATGTCCTTGATAAAATGCTTAACGTAAAAACCGGGGTCGAAGTTGCCCTCAAGCATCCGCGGCGCCAGGTTGTTGAGCGACCAGCTCGC
>JAGYMJ010000674.1 GCA_018400625.1 Planctomycetota bacterium | reverse complement strand
ATCTTCATTCCACCGGCACAAGGCACGGTGGGGATGCTACGGGATTCACTGAAGACTTACGCCCCGTTTTCAAGGCGTAGTCCGTGAAAATACGTAGGTACTTATTGGTCAGACATCCTCCCAAGGCACAGGGCAGGGTAAGGGGGGGACAACGTGTTTCATCGAGGGCTTCCCTTATTTTCCGGTTTTCAACGCACAATTTATTTCAAAACACATGTGATGCAATCGTTGACTTATCCGGCCTTTGCCCTTTCCGTTTCCTGTTCCATTTCTTTGAGCCTGAGGTCCACCTCTTCAAAGTTAACCGCAACCTTTCGGCTCGTGCCGTCTTCATTCATTGATATGCCGTACAAGGTCTCGGCTGCACTCATTGTCAGCTTGTTATGAGTAACGATGATGAACTGAGTATTTTCGGTGTATTGCTCAAGCAATCCCAGGAAACGTCCAACATTCGCTTCGTCCAGCGGCGCATCGACTTCGTCAAGCAAGCAAAAGGGGCTGGGTTTTGATTCAAAGATCGCGAACAGTAAGGCTACCGCCGAGAGAGCTTTTTCTCCACCGCTCAAAAGCGAGATCGAACGTGTTTCTTTGCCGGGCGGCCTTACCGTAATCTCGATCCCCGCCTCCAATACATCTTCCGCCTCTCCTTCGAGCTGCAGATCGCCATTCCCGCCTCCGAAGAGTTTCCTGATGATTACCTGGAAATTCTGCCGCACATTTTCAAAAGTGCTGGTGAATTTTGCACGGCTTTCTTTACTCAACTGGCGTATCAACTCGAGTTCATGTCTCCGCGCTTTTTCCAGGTCTTCACGCTGGTTTGTTAAAAACTCGGCCCTGATCTCCAATTGATCCTGTTCGCGGATCGCATCCAGATTGGCGCCCCCTATTCGTTCTAATTTGCCCTTAACTTCTTTGGCTTCTCTTCTGAGCTCCTCCCAATCTGCGCCCGGAGATTGCACTATTTCAAACACGTCTTTCTGAAGATCAACGGCTTCTTTTAGCTTTATAAGTGTTGGCGCATCATTATTCTCATTGTTTTTCTGGATTTCCTCTTTCTTCTCTTCAATATACCATGCAGCGACTTGCTCAGAGGCAGCAACATTCCCAGGTTTGACATAAAACTCTTCGATTTGGGCGTCGGCATATAGTGGATGCTCCCGCCAGCATTCAGGCGTCAATTCCATTGCGTCAAGATTGACGCCGCATTCTTCGGCGGTCCTTTCAGCGAGGTTTTCGAGTTTGATTTTGGTTTCATTGGCTTCCATCTGATTATTCTGAAACTCTTTCTGTGCGCCCTTCAAATGTTTCTCGATATTATCGGACCGAGTACGCGCAGCTTCAAGTTCTTCTTTAAATTTTTCTATAATCCGCCGTTTTCCCGCAGCCTTTTCTTTAAGCAGCACTAATCCCTCTGTAAGCCTTGAAATTTCAGCCCCGGACTTTTCGATAGATTCTACCGTCTTCTCAATTTCCAGGTTACATGACCGCCTTTCTTCCATTACACGTTCGATCTCTTGTTCACTCTGCTCAAGTTGATTTTTCAGGCGTTTGATGAGCATGTCGTGCCCATTCTGCTTTTCTTCTAATCGGCTTACCTGATTTTCGAGCTTGTTTTTATGCTCCTTAAAGGAGTCGCATTTTTGCTGCAAACGCTTAAGCTGCTGTTGTGTCTCATTGTGCCTCGATTCACTGGCTTCTTTTTTCGAAACCAAAGCTTGTGCTTCTTCGCGCTTCGACTTGATTTGGGCCTCGGCCTCCTCTTTCTCCATATTAAGCGCCTGTGCGTCTTCCGAGAGCACGGTAATTTCTTCACAGGTCTGATGCTTTTGGCTTTCGAGGACTGAAATACGATTCTCTATTTCGCTTTCAGATTTCTGGAGGCTCTCCTTACGCACCCTCAGTTCCCTCTGGGACGTTTGGAGGGATTCCATCGCCAGCGAACACCTCTCGGCCGCGTCGGACAGATCGCTAAGTCTCTCATTTATGGTCCTTATTTCAACTTCCAGCTCCGCCAACTCACTTCGACGGCTGATAAGCCCGCCTGATTCCGGCTCGCCGGCGCTCCAAATCCCGTTTGAATCGAAAATATCCCCATTTCTCTTCACCAGACGCAAGTGTGCCGGCGCATCAATATCTGAACCATTACCTTCCCCCCCTTCTTCAAAAAGACAGGAATCACCTATCAGCGAATCTAAAACAGGGCCGATATCCCGGGGGCAATCGATGAGTTCGATAAGGTTCGAATACCCTTTCTCTGATGTTACTTGACCGTTATCCGTCAATGTACCCGCCTGCTTGATATTTTCTAAAGCGGCCATATAAACGCGGCCTTTCCCCTTATCTCTTACCAGTTCCAGAGCATATGCGGCTTGCTTTCTTGTGTTGACAACGATGGCCTGAACGTAGGGTCCTAAAGCGGATTCTATTGCTCGAGCATATTCCGTGGAAACATTTATAATATTTCCAAGCATGCCGTAGGCGTCTGATAAGGGACTGGTCTCGGTATTCATTTCATCCAACAATAATTTAACCCCGCTACCTACACCGTCCGCACGCGCCTGAAGATCCTCCAGAACCTGTTTACGACCAATTTTACCCTGCAGTTCAGCTTTCAGATCGCCGATGTCGGCAGTGAGCTCGTCAAACTCTATCCTTGTTTTTGACAGTTTGTCCTCAATGACGCCGGCTTCTTTATTGACTTCTGAAAGCTCGTTTTTGACCTCCTGCAGACGGTTTGTCTCCGTTTGGTATTTATTCTCCAGCTCCTGGTGCTTTTGTTTAAGACCTTGTTTTCGTTCCTGGTTGCGCCTCAGTCGATTGACAAGCGTATTAACCTCCGAACCCAGCATGTTGAGCTGGTTTTGAACCTGGGATTGCAGTTGCATCAGTTCAAAAACCGAGTTTTTCTCCTCATCAACAAACTCTTCCACCGATATTTTTTCTTCCAATGCATTATTTAAGTCACCCTTTACAGCTTCGATGCGGTTCTGAGTTTTCTCCAGGTTTTCACGACCCTCCAGTAATTCTTTTTCGGCCTCGCGGAGCTCTTTTTTTATGGAATTTTTGCTCCCTTTCAGCCGCTCCTGCCTTTGGATCAGGTTTTGAGTACGCTGATGAAGCTCGCTTTTACGTTTAATGTTGAGGTCTTTTTCTTTCTTCAGGCTGTAGATTCGGGCATCAGAACGCGAGATTTCCTCTTCTTTGGATGCTAATTCGGAGCGACATTGTTCGACTTTTTCCTGTTTATTTGCCGTCTCACTGCGTACCGTTTCCATTTCGATCGTCAGATTCTGTTCTTTTTCCTGCGCCTTTTCCAGCAAGGAAGCGATTTTCCTGCGACGTTTCAAAAGATGCGCCTTTTCATTCAAAGCAATCGCCAACCTGAGCCGCATATGTCGGCTTTTATGCCGCTTATAACGGCGAGCCTTGGATGCGTGCCTGCGTACGCTTCTTAACTGTTTCTCTAATTCTTCGATGATATCGGTCACACGCTGCAGGTTTCCTTTGACCCTCTCCAGCTTCCTCTCTGCCTCTTTTTTCTGCTCGAGGTACCGGTTGATTCCTGCGGCCTCTTCCAACACGGCCCGACGTTCTTTAGAGCTTGCCTGCAAAAGCATATCGATCTGCCCCTGCTCAATGATGCTGTAGGCGTTCACTCCTACGCCGGTATCCAGCAGCAGATTACGTATCTCTTTGAGTCTGCAGTTTTTGCCGTTTAACGAGTACTTGCTTTCACCGGAGCGGAAGCAGCATCTTGAGATGCAAACTTCTTCATAATCAACGGGGAGCATCCCCGCGCTGTTATCCAGCGTAATGCGAACTTCGGCCGAACCTTGAGCCCTGCGGGAGCCGCTGCCGTTAAATATCATGTCGGACATCTCGTTACCACGCAAACTCTTGGCGCTCTGTTCGCCGAGCACCCATTTCAAAGCATCAACGACGTTACTTTTGCCCGAACCGTTCGGACCGACCAATCCCGTAAAATCGCCCTCGAAATCAAAAGAAGCTTTATCTGCAAACGATTTAAATCCGATAAGTTCTAATTTCTTTAGTTTCATAGCATTGTTTGGAGATATATAGTTAACTCTAAACTCCTGCTCCACGGGAACGCGCTTATCCCAGGTAAATATTCAGTGAACCCCGTTGCCTCATCCCCACCGTTAAGAATGCCGCACCTTATGTGATAGAGCATCTTAAACAGAATAAGGCAAACACAAGGGAAAATTCCATAGTATCGTGATGAAAATTTTGCAGGAGAATAAGGCGGAAATGGATAAATGAGGTGAAACTGGCAGAGACTAAAACACATATCCTTTTGTATTACAATGCGATAGCCAAGGGGAAAATCTGTATCTTTCAGGAATGCCGGAAGGATTGAATGACCTTGAGAAGGGGGAAAATAGCGTGAAAAAAAAATGGTGCGGATGGGAAGATTCGAACTCCCAAGGGGTTTAAGACCCACTAGCCGCCTGGCCGAAAGGCGCCCGGTTTTCAGAGCAAGGCCCCGGAAAACGCGCAGACGTTTTCCCTCCTTATCTTATTCCTTGAACGGAGCAGGCAGATCGGGCACATCGGCGAATCGCACATCACATTGGCCGTTTCGGCCGTTTACAGAAAGGTCGCCATCAACGACTTTCGTTCGCTGTGAGGCGGATACAGGGCCTTTCACTATCACTTGATTTTCCCGCGGACTCTCGAGTGAATATTCTGATGTTCCCCGATGAGCGGCCAGCAGATTAACAAGCGTGCTGGAGCGTCCGGCCCCAATGCCTGGAGCATGGGAGACAAGTTTTGTCAGCGGGAATTCGGCATAAGGGTAAACCCCAGGATTCAGGGCCTGTTTCCATGAAAGGGATTGATCGGCGACTCTTTGTTCCGCCGGCCAATCGGAGGGGCTGATGATATCCATGAAAATGCCGTCCTGTTCTATTCGAAAACCACCATCCATCTCAGAAACTTTGCCCAAACAATTCCATTCTATATGGGCCTTTTCAAGCGCTTTGTCCAGGGCCTGAATGCGATCGATCACAAGGACATATTCGCCCGAATTGACCACCAATGTGCGGAACCAGTTGGCATGACCATATCCCAGCAAAGCGCTGGTGGAATACAGGATATCTTTCTCCTGGCCGAGTTGGATGAGGGCGTTCATCGGGAGGTCGCGGACAATTTTGCCCTCTTCATCTTTCAATATCAGCATGTTGTGGTCCAGCGGGCCGAGTTGGCGGGAACTGAACGCTTTACTCCTGTCCTTGACTCCGATGCGTTTACCGTAGCCGTTGGAAACGATCCAGTGGCGGCCGAGATGGTTGAGGCGCACAATACCGTTGGTCTCATAATGCGCATGCGATATCTTGTTGATCTCACCCACCCCTTCAAGCAGCAGATACTGATCCTCATCATTCCATCCCGTGCGAAAGGCCAGTTTGTCAAAGGCGAATTCATGGGGAAAATCGGGCGCGAAATCATTCATGAAATTTTCATCCAGAGGCCGATTCTCCCATTCTCCCGACTCCGGAGGGTTCGCTTCCTGGTGGAGGCGTATGCCGGGGTAATCATGCAGTTCTTTGCCTGTATAGCGTGGCTCCCTTCGGAAACCTTCCCCGGCAAACCAGCGTATTGTGCCGTCTTGCCTGGCCGCAAGCAGCCGGGCGGAGACAGAATCGACTGCCTGCATTTTTATCGGGGTATCACCATAATCCACGGCCCGGAAAAAATTATCGGTTGCGACGAACTCACGTTCACACAGTTGGCGGAACATGCCGTTGCTAAAAAGCTGCAAATCACATCCGGTAAAGAAAGAATACGACGCTGCATGATTATAAACAAAAGGTTCGTAGCTCCTGGAATTCTCTTTCTGTTTGCTTCTGTTCCAAAGCCCCTTCTCGAAAACCTGCTTGGAGTATTTGTCCCAGGTGGCAATATAATGATTTATTTCGTCAACATTGAAACGGCTGAAATACTCCGAGGCATACGTCAGGGATAGAGCCGGAAAAGTCTCATGGTTGTGGCGAACGGTATAATCTTCCACCGCCCAATTTTTGAAAGCATGTTCATGAACTGCTCTTGTACATGAAAGCAGCATGTTGCCCAGCAAAAGGCGGTCTTCTTCACTAAAAAGGGGGAGATGTTCCAGTCGTGAATAATACAATATCAGAACCCCCACTCTAAAATCTAAATCCGATGGATAGCTCGCTCCGCCAGGCGTTTTGAGGTAATAATCAACCAGCCGAAAAAGAAGCTTGTGGAACAATTCCAGCGCGCGTTCATCCCCGGAGAGATGATAATAATGTGCACAGCCCACAGCGATGTCGACAGGAGCGGTATTGCTTATATAGTTTCCAAAGGTTCCTCCGTCGAAGCCAAGGGCGAGAAGTTCAGACAATTCTTGAAGATCATCAGGCGCTTCAACATCTTTTCCTTTGAAATGCGGAACACGCCCCGGCAGGGATTCTTTATAGTTTTCCCAGGAGGGGAAATGCTGCTTCATGACCGATCCTTGTTCTACACGATGGACATTGCGCAGCAGGAGGCTTAGTCCGTATTCAGCAACATTATCCTTCAGGATGTCCATGACTTTAGCCTTGTTGTCTGCGTCCGAGCATACCTGAGCGATATTATGCCCCCGGGCATTGAGCCCGCAATGAGTGGTCACTATCCACCCATCCTCTCCCGGCACTCCGGCGTCCACAAACATCGTTCGGTATTTGAGCGCCAGTTCAAGGGCCATGCGGTTCTGGTGCGAGCCGCCGAATAATATCAGATGTTGTTTTTCCAGGGCCTCTGGTTGCACAGCATTCTCATCAACAATGCAGAGTTCTATCCCGTAGTCAGTTTTAATCTCATCGACGAATTCCTTTGCGAATGACATGTAGATGGGGCTGTTTTCCGGTACAACAATCGTGCAGCAAACTTTCCCATCTTGTGCCAGAACAACATCCGGTCGGCGCGGCAGATTTTTCTTTATATCGAAAGAAGGGAAAGTCCATAATCCCCACGGCGGGCTATACATCCTGTTTTTCAAGCATTCTTCCAGACCATCTATGCCCTCATATTTAAGGACTTCTCGTAACTTTAAATCGAAATCCACAACGGATGGGATACCTAAACCAAACTCTTCAGTATGTTTTCGGAACTTATAACCGCGTTTTTCTAAAATTTCAAGCATTGACATGACATACTCCAATTTTATTTAAGTGTATCGAATTGCTTAACCACTCAATTATAATTCCGGTTCCTTAATGATTTTCACTACCTTTCTGTAAGCCTCATTAGTTCAAGATTACATATGTGTATGATAGGGGATCCATCATCATCGAAAACCAGTTCACCCGATTTGTTTATCGAAAGTAACAGGTGCGTTCCTTTTATGTTGAGGGCATCAACCCCCGCACTCGAAAGACGCCTGGTGGTATTGCGGATACAGGCCTCATACATTCCGCGATCAATTATGTTGCGTTGATATGCTCTGAAAGCGTCGATGCTTTGATAATAATCCTCATCTTTTTCGGCGAGATATTCATCCGGGCCGTTCCAGTAACCCCAGATTATCACGTACTGATGGCGGCAACTCAGTACAGGATGGCCTTCGGGGGTCACAATCTGCTCGTGGCTTCTGAACCGCCGTCTGTCGGTGGGACCTTCCTCTTCATCTATTCGATGACCACTCATGTAGATAGCCCGGGGATACACTGTAGGTATGCCGGATTTGTTCAGTTGAAAACTCAGTGCAATCTCTTCGAACGGGCTGTTATAGCCGTGCGAAACCTTACGCACGCCGGCCCTGTCCAGCTCGTCCACTTCGGGTACGCGGCCCACTTTCGAGACACGACAGACGACGTGCACGTTGTCTTTGGTACGGGTATCATAGGTCCTTCCATGTTCTGAAACGTTTTTCTTCGGACTCTCCCGCCATTTTTCCGGCACGAAATATTCGAAAAGATCCGGGTCTTTGCCAACAACCCAGAGGGCACCGCCGGTGCTCTCGACCCGACCATAGACATATTTGACCCCGAAAATTTCGGTGGGCTCCAAATTCATGGGGAATCCTTTGTCTGCCTCAAAACGTTTTGCCTGTTTTTTCAGGTAGCCGCTGCGCCTGGAAGCTTTCACCTGTTTTTCATGTTCGACGGTTCGCTCCAGAAGTTCAAAATCCACCAGCGCATACAACGCCTTTCCCCGGCGGTCCGTTGCAATTCCCTGTGATTTGCCGGACGGGCGAAGTATGACATGATGCGGTTTGTTATCCCGCACTCTGAACCCCTTATTCTGCAGCTCACGGGAGGCACGTTCGGTAAGGCGGTTCACATGATTCTCATCAATTATACCTGCTCTCCAGACCTCCGCCGCATCCACTCCCTTGATCCATTCGTAAAGGACGGCATACTGTCGGTTGGGATCGAGCACAACTTCCCTGTGGCTTTCCTGCAGGTCTTCCATCCAGTAGCTTTTTCGGCCTATGCGCTCGCTTTCCACAAACTTGCGGGGAACATAAATAGCCAGAGGTTTATGGGTCAGCACAGATTTGCCGTGCCCCAGTACTGATTCTCTGAGTTCCATAACCAGTCCAAACTCCTCAAAGGGGCTGTTGAACTTTGCTCCCTCGATGCTCGAAACTTCGGTCTCCCCGGGAATATCTTGTCCCATGCGGCTCCATTTGAGAACGATATCCCTGGAAACATCCTCAACGGGTTTCGTACGAATTTTGTACAGTGTGCCGGTCCCGTGCAACTTGCGGCTGTTACGGCCAAACCACTCCTTATCCGTCCAGTAGTTTTGGGGTTCGAGCTGTCTGGCGAAAGGCAGGCCGTAGAGGGTTATATAGAGGTCGGTCCCGTCCTCGAAGAGAAGGTGCAGATAATCTACCCCGAGGATCCTCGTCCACTTTCTCTCAATAGTTTTTTTTGTATCGTTCATTACTTTAACCGGTATTCGAACAGGGGAAGGGGAAAGTTAAATCATGATGGCAGAGAAATCCGGAGCGTTATTATAAGGGGTGAATGAGGGGGAAAGCTATTAAAATCCGGAGTGAAATGCATAGTCTTATCCCCACCGGCACAGGGCACGGTGGAGATGCCACGGGGTTTACTGAAAAGATTATCCTTAGTTATGCAACTAAGCACTAGTCTACCGGATAAAAGCAAAAATATCAAGTTGTGTGCCAAATATCCCCGGATTAAGGCAGGACAGGTAGAGAATTCGTCCCCTTCCGCATGGATTCGTCGGGAGGGGGCGGGAAGCTATGATGCTTAGAACAGTTTTTCGCGGGGGAAAAATCGCTGCTAAGGGTGTCAGAACACGCCGGTCCGGTGTTAAGTGAATGCAATATATGATTTAACCAGTGGCGTCCCCAAGAACAAGACCATGTTGTATGTTTCTCACCTGACTATGTCGTCATGTTCTTTACAGGATATAATCCAGAGGCAGACATCCGCGCCTTCCGGCATGAGTTTCTGCAATTTATAACAGCAATCTGGATTTACCCCCTCGCAGAAGCCTTCCATATACCATGCCAGTGTCCTGCAACTGAGCGGCCTGAAGTAAGCCCATGGACAATATGTAACCTCACGCACGAATTCTGAACGAGTGTTCCGGATCACTTTTCCCTCTATATCCCAATGCTTCTCGAAGTCCATAATGGCTTCGCCGGCGGTCCGGGCATTGCCACTGATCCCCTCGGCGCTTTGTTTTCCCAACTCCTTTAATGGGCTGTAAAGAATCTCCTTCAGATATTCGTCATCAAGATGGTCGTTCAGGGAAGCGAAGATCATATTGTGCACCTTACCCCAGGTTTCTATAATCTCGTCGCCGGATGAATTCATGTTTTTCCCAAAAATAAAGATTAAAGTTAGAGGTCGATCCAATCGCCTGCGCGGCACTGTACGCATTTTTTCCCGAAGTGGCGGTGAAGCATCCCGATAGCTTTTTTGCCGGTGCAATGCAAAGGGTACAGCTTTTCGATATGCCACCGCTTAAGCGCTTTTATGGTTTCTCCGATCCTCTCATCGCCTGCATTCAGCAGATGCATGCCGCCGATAAGAGCATGTACCCGTTCAATGCCGGTCAGTCTATGGATATGCTCTATAATGTTTATTATACCCGCATGGGCACAGCCGATAACGATGACCAGACCTTTTGAAGTTTTGATGAAAAGCGCCTGGTCATCTAAAACATCATCCGCCCTGTTGCATTCTTGGTCGAGGTAAAAAGCGCCGCCGGCATCCTCAAATTCATTGACCCGCGACACCTGACCGGTGACCATTATGCCGGGGAAGACCGGGGTGGCAACGGCGGTCCGGGTAACGCGGGAATCCTGAAGTTTTTTTAAGGTCGTGTTTTGTATGCCGATCGATTTGACCCTGGTCCCTTTCAGGCTGTATTTGGGATCGAGCGCGGCGGGGTGGAAATACACGGTGGCTTCCGGGGCAACATCAAGGGCATCGGGCAAACCGCCGGTATGGTCGTAATGGCCGTGGCTTATCACGACGGCATCGGTTCCGGGCAGGTCAACGGCCATCCTTGCGGCATTTTCCATAAGCAGGTCGCTCTGGCCCGTATCAAAAAGTATGCACTTGTCATCACAGACGAGCCACAAAGCCAGACCGTGTTCCGCGCCCACCTTTTCAGATGCAACATCATCCACGAGCACCGCGACCGAAATAAGATCCGTGTCTATTGGCCTTTCAATGTTATCATTTTGGCTTCTCATCGTAATATGTAGCTTCCGCGTTGGCTATAATTTTCCCGTCCTGTATTATTTTTGATTTCAGCTTGAAAACCCGCCGGGAGACTTTCGTAGTCTCCGCTGTTACCTTAGCCTCTTTCCCGAGAGCCAGCGAATGACGAAATCTTGTTTTCATTTCTGCCGTAACTGCTGCCCGGCCGCAGGCGAACAGGCAATTGCACATGGCGCCGTCTAAAATGGCAGTAACGATCCCGCCATGTGCCATTCCGGGATATCCCTGCAAAACATCGCTGCACCGAAATCGGGCCTCGACACCGCCCTTGCTGGTCGCATTAAACTGCAAGCACAGTCCTTTTTCATTCTCCGAACTGCACACAACGCAGCAAGGATGAACGTTTTGGCTGAATTCAGCCAAAGTATTTCCTGTTGTCTTCGCATCCACGATAGACTCCGCCCTAAAAGTGAGAGGTTACAGATGCCTCTCACCTTACAAGTTCGCCCTTCAATGGTCACAAATGTTGTCACCTGTCTCGAGATCGCCCTTCAGGTAATCCGCAACAACCTTCGCCGGCGCAGTGGAGGATGGGGCTCCAACGACCACATCAATATTGTTTTGATCAAAAAGTCGCTGTGCCCGCATCCCGATACCTCCGGCAATGATGACATTGACCCCCTGTTCATGCAACCATTGCGGAAGCACCCCCGGCGCATGACCGGGTGGTGTCTCGTCTTTTCTGCTAATAACCTTGCCGGCATCCTTATCAACATCGAATATGGCAAACTGATCACAATGACCGAAATGCAGACTGAGCTGTCCCTGAGCCAACGGAATCGCTATTTTCATCTTTCTTTCTCCTAAAAAATTTAAACTGATTTCACTTCTCCTGCCAACATGGACGAAACGGCTTCGTTAAAACTTTTCACGACGCTGCTGTCTTTGTATTTGTCAACATACGGCTGCCCGCTCTCGCAGGCTTCGACGATTTTCGGGTCGATAGGTATCTTTCCCAGAAACGGGATACCCATATCCCGGGCCAGTTTTTCGCCGCCGCCGGATTTGAAAATATCGGTCGTATGCCCGCATTCAGGGCATGAAAATCCACTCATGTTTTCAATGACGCCGATAACCGGCAGTTCCAGACTCCTGCAGAAAGCAATCCCTTTTCTGACGTCCGACAGGGCAACCTGCTGGGGCGTGGTCACTACCACGGCGCCGTCGGGATTTTCGATGAGCTGTATGACCGACAGCGGCTCGTCACCGGTGCCCGGGGGGGAATCGATGATAAGATAATCCAGCCGGCCCCATTCCACTTTTTGCAGAAACTGTTTTATCATCTGATATTTCATGGGACCGCGCCAGATGACAGGGTCATCCTGGTTTCGGAGCAACAACCCTATAGAGATGGCGACAAGAGTGGGAGATAGACGAACCGGTATGAGATTGCCGTTCTGTGACATTATTTTCTGATCTTTGAGGTTAAAGATATCCGGTATGCTTGGTCCGTGGATGTCGATATCCAGCAGACCGACGTTTTTACCGGACGCCGACAGAGAAACGGCGAGGTTGGCCGCTACGGTGCTTTTCCCCACGCCGCCTTTACCGGAAAGGACGATTATTTTTTCTTTGATCTGATCCATTCGCCGGCGGATCTGTTCCCGTTCGGCTTCCTGTTTTTGTGCCTGGCCCTGCTTTTGTCCTGTGTTCTGTTTTGCCATATATATTTCGCTTACTGTTTTGTAAAGTATAGAAAATGAGATTCAGCCCAATTCATAGATAATTTCGCGCCACATGGCTTTTAGTTTTCCACCTGTTGCCCCGCTCGTATATTCAGTCAGTGTGGCTTTCATTATCTGGGCCTTCGTGAAGGCTTCATCATACGGAATTCTGCCAACCACCTTCAGCCCGTTTTGACGGGCTTCCGATTCGATTATGTCGCACATCTCCGGATTGATGTCCGCTTTGTTGATACAGATCAGCGCTTTAATCCCGAAATTAGCGGTCAGACGGGCCACCCGTTCCAGGTCATGGCGGCCCGAAAGCGTCGGTTCCGTTACGATAAGCACAAGATCCGCACCGACGATTGAAGCGATGACCGGGCAGCCGGTTCCCGGCGAGCCGTCACAGAGCAGCAGTTCTTTGTTTTCTTGTTCCGCGAGTTCCTTAGCCTTTTTACGTATAAGGGTCACGAGCTTACCGCTGTTCTCTTCGGCAATGCCGAGTTTGGCATGCACCATCGGGCCGAAACGCGTGTCGGAAACGAACCATTTGCCGTTGACGGCCGGCTCGAACGAGATCGCATCCGCCGGGCAAAACTCAACGCAGACCTTGCATCCCTCGCACGATAGGGGGTCCACCACATATGTCTTCCCCACTCCTTCATTGGCGGGGCCGTCGAGCGTTATAGCGTCGAACCGGCACATCTCGGCGCATTTTCCGCAGGCGGTGCACCTGTCGGGAATAATAGCGGCCTCCCGGCCGCCCGAAAAGTCCGATTCCTCCTTTATTGCAGGCTCCAGAACGAGATGCAGATCGGCGGCATCCACATCACAGTCAGCGATAACGGCCTTTGAAGCGAGCGATGCAAAGGCTGCGGCTATACTCGTCTTACCTGTTCCGCCTTTTCCACTTATGACAACCAGTTCTTTCATGAATTTCAATTCCTCTTAACGCGATTTTTTTCTGGCATAGTTAATCTCCTTCAGATACAAGAAGTACGTTCATCGGATTTTTTTGTGTTTTTCTCTTTATTCTCGGGATCAAAAAAATTTTCTCTCCACCATAAAAAACGCCCCCACACGTTATCAGTTCTGTAATTCCCGATTTCCGGCTTCTCCATCTTTCCATCGATCTCTTCCAACAGATGCCGGCAGGGTTTATCGAAAGCCAGCATCTCATAAGCGCATCTTATCAGCAAAAACCTCTTATTCGATTCGGGCGTATTCCCGTTTCTATCGGGATGGTATTGAACGGCAGCTTTTCTGTAAGCTTCCTTAAGTTCCCGCCCTTCCGCCGATTCACCGACGTCAAGAATCTCGGCTGCTGTACGTCTTGCTTCCATCATCTGTTTTATCTTCTCCATGGGATGTCGCTCATTCCTCATCGGTTTTCACCATATTTTCTATCTTGTCATTTAACTGCAGAAATTTTTTCTCATATTCCGGCAATGCATCCACCATCATCTCTCCGCGGGAATAGGCCTCGGCGATCTTTCTGTCGTTCGGTATCTGGAAAAGCACTTCGATATCTTCCTCCCGGCAGTAGCGCAGCACCTCCTGATCTCCGATATCGCATCTGTTGATAGCAACGCCAAACGATTTATCCAGTCGGCGCACCATCCCGACCGCCAGCACCAGGTCATTGAGGCCAAAGGGAGTGGGTTCGGTCGCAAGCAGCACGAAATCGGCATCCTTTACGGCTTCGATGACGGGACAGGACGTGCCGGGCGGGACATCCAGAATGTTCATCTCATCTTCAACGATTCCTTTCTTCACATGCTTGATCAACGCCGGAGTCTGGATCGCCCCCGTATCGAGAAGGCCATGGGAGAAAAACATCCCGTTTGAATGTCCGGATTCTGCCGTCCCTATCTTGCGCTGTTTCTCGGCAATCGCTCCCTCGGGACATATTGCCATGCATCCTCCGCACGAATGACAGAGCTGCTCGAACAATAGTACCTTACCCTTTACACAGGTGATCGCGCCATACTGGCAGAGGTCTCCGCACCGGCCGCACCCGCTGCAGGCTTCCTGATCGACTTCGGGCACGCCGACGGTAACATCCTCAGCTTTTGTGATTTCGGGTTTCAGAAAAATATGTCCGTTCGGCTCCTCAGCATCGCAATCCAGGTAACGTACATTGCGTCCGTTGCGGGAAAGTGAGACCGCCAGGTTGGTGGCAATCGTGGTCTTACCCGTCCCGCCTTTGCCGCTTGCAACAGCAATTTTCATCGACATCTCCTGTACATTAATGTTCATCCCAATTAAAACTTTCACACTTTATCCATCCCGACTCGGGCAGAATATCGAAATCAACCGGCTCGCCACTGTGCCACCTTCCATCTTCGCTTATCCGCCACCGGGTGTACAGATTCATCGGCGAAGCGGTTTTATCTATACGGTAACCCTCAGGATGGTACCCAACATCTATTTCATCGGCTTTGTATCTTTCCATCATATATAACAATTAAAAGTTACTGGACCGGAATTTTTTGCAAGTATTCAGTGAAGCACGTATCTTTGCCATGCATGGTGATTTGTCGTCCGTGGGAACGCGGACATCTTGCCCGCCTACCGTCAAAGAGGTGGACGGGATGTCCGCGTTTCCGGCAGAGACGTGGTTTACTGAATACTTGCCATTTTTTGCTTGTCCAGGCAAGTGAAAGCGGTGCTCGTTCACCTCACTTCCCAAAGAGCCCTGGTAAGCTCTAAGGCGGATTTAAGCTCCAGGTGGAGGCCTATCTTAGCTTCTCCGTCCCATTCCGCGCCCTCCGCCGGCGCCTCCACCGTCCATGCCGAAGTGGTTTTTAACGCTCGGCCCGGTAGCGGGTGTGAGCTTCCCGGCCTTGTATTTTTCAGCCGCCTCTCGAACTGTCCCATCAACACCAGTGATAATATCCACCCCCGTCTGTTCAAGCACGCTGAAGGCATTGGGCCCGCAATTTCCGGTCAGCACGGCTTCCACGCCTTTTTCAGCAATATCCTTGCCCGACTGTACGCCGGCACCGCCGCCGGCAGCGGTGTTGGGGTTCTGCACTGTTTCAAAGTTCATCGTATCAGAATCAGCATCCACTATTACAAAATACGGGCTGCGCCCGAATCTCGGCTCGACCTGATCGTCGAGCCCGGGGCCGGTTGAGGTCACTGCAATTTTCATCGTTATTCTTTCCTCCAATGAAGAAGACCATTTTGATTAAAAAATCAGGAGGGGCGGGTAAGGAGTTCGCCCCTCCCGGTTGTTATTTTATTGCGGCTCAACCTGAGTATAGCAGGTAAGCCGCCTGTTAAATCTTTTTCAGTCCTGTTCTGAAGAAGATTTGTCGATCTGCTCGATGCGTTCATTGATGTCATCGAGCGACTGCTGCAGGTCTTCGGCCTGCCGACGGAGTACCTCCTTCTCCTGCTCGGGATCAGGCGCGCCCACCGGTGCACCGGGCGCATAGCCTGCGCGGTATCCGCCCCAGGCCGGAATGCCTTGGGCCGCCCTGGCCCAGCCGGGAAGACCGGTCGCGTAGTACCCGTTACGACGGCCCCCGCCGCCACCGAATCCCGGGCCGCGGCCTCCAAAACCGCCGCGTCCGCCTGCGGGATTCATGTAGCCAGGCACCGAATAACCTGCACAGTATCCTGCTGCTCGTCCTGTCATTGGCCCCATTCCTGCGGGCCCTGTTCCATCTCCGCGTGGCATAATAACCACCTCCATTTGAAAAAAGTTATGCTCTCGTCATACGTGCACCGCACTGCGGACAACTCATTTTGTTGCAGGGCTGTCCTGCAGTATGCGACGCTTTTGCTCCGCAGCTCGGGCAGACGCAACTGCCGCCCGGCCCGGCTGCATACGGACCGCCCTTCCGGCCTCGGCCGCCTTGACTGCGGCCTCGACCTCCGATCGGGCCCTGTCCGTCCGGTCCTGTTCCATCGCCTCTTGGCATATCAATCACCTCCTTGTAAATTATTGTCCTGTCAACTTCATGCATTTTTCGCGGCTGCACCTGAAACGACATCAGCAGAATGGCATGTGACGCTACCAGCGCCTTCCACCTCGGCCACCTCGGCCACGGCCGAAACCGCCGCCAGAACGCATGCCTCCGCCAAAACGCGGGGCCGGCCTGCCCGGGTAGGGTGCGCCATAACCCACCGGTGCGGGATTCATGTAACCCGGTGCCGGATAACCTGCACAGTATCCTGCTGCTCGTCCTGTCATCGGACCCATTCCTGCGGGCCCTGTTCCATCTCCTCGCGGCATATCACTCACCTCCTTTTTAGTTTTATCTGAAGTATCACGCTTAAACCCGACAGGGGCAGATTGCAACCCTGCCAGACCCACCATCCGGCGTGGGTCGTCTTCCGCTTCCTGCAGGACGCAGAAACCTCCGCCGCGTCCCGTCATCGGACCTCGTCCCTGCGGACCGGTTCCATCAAACCGTGGCATATTTTTCACCTCCTACTAATGATTGGGAGTTCTTTAAAACCATACTGCCAACCTCACCGCCAATGTCCCTTGCGATAACAGGACACTTTATTTTCAGCAGGAAAAAGATATTCTTGTCTATCCCGCTGAGAGTCTCATAATTGCCCTGTCCTTTAGCGATGACCAGATCGGCGGATTCAAATCTGTCAAGAAAATTATTGCTGCACTCATCAAGCACGGTACCCGGTGCGTCCGACCCGTTATCGATCACCTCGACCATATCCGTCAACCCCGCACACTCGGCATCTTCCATCGTTGCATCGTTTATTATCGGAGCGCCTCTGACCGCTACTGTCACTTTTTTTATCGGCAGTTGGTCGATAAGCAAATGATCAAAAATGATCTCACCCGTGTTATCTGTGATGTAAAGTATATCCACGGCATTCTTGACAGCATTCTGGAGTTCATCAGGAGAATTACCAAAAAAATCGGCTTTCAAACATTCATCCACTGTATCCTTCAGATCATTCTCCCAAAACGCTCCCGGTGCGCCAAAATCAATGATATTCCCTGCAATTGCCAATCTGAGCGCCATCTCAAACGGACGCGTTGTCTTGGCTATTTTCCTGCGCAATGCGGGATACATCCTAAGAGCCATCTCATTCGACTTTTTTTTCACTTCTTTATAGGGGTCTTCAACCCCGCTGATTTCCTTAACCAAACGGTGCACCTTCTGTCCCATCACCGGCGGGCTTTCTCTCATGTCCAGTTCCGCCGCAAGGATGGCAATTCTTTTCACCACCGCTTCGTGCGCCTTTTCATCGGCGGTTGCCATCCTGGCGGCATCCAGTGCCTGACGGATGAAGCACGGTATGCATTCCTGATACGTTCTCATTGTTCTATCTCCTCAAGGGCTTTTCATCCCAGGATGCAAAAAAGTTGTGGAAGAAAAACGACTTTTATCAAGGTTAAGCTTTTTTTCGGATAAAAAGGTCACATCCAGTGCGACTCCACATTGGCCCTTTCCACCTCTTTCAGTTCACCTTTTTTAAACTTATTCACCGCTTCTTGTACGGTGCATTTTTCAACCAGAAAGATCCTTACGTCAGCGGCGGAGAGCGTTCTGAAGGCTTTCGGACCGACGTTACCCGTTATGACCGCTTCAGCGCCGAAATCCACCACGTTGCTGGCGGTCTGCACGCCGGCGCCGCTGACGGCGTTGAGGTTCAATGTGTTGTCATGAGTCCGGACATCACCGGTTTCGGTATCCACCACGATGATCCACTGCGCTCGTCCGAACCGCGGATCGACCACGCTTTCCGCATCACTGCCTTTTCCCTGTGCTGTTATTGCCACTTTCATCTTTTTGTCCTCTCTTAAAGTATGTTGGTGAAATTAGTTCATTCCGCGCCGCCTTCCCGGCCCGGCTCGCGGGCCTTTTCTTCCTCTTCTCCGGCAGCCCGGCATCTG
>JAGYMJ010000673.1 GCA_018400625.1 Planctomycetota bacterium | reverse complement strand
ATCTTCATTCCACCGGCACAAGGCACGGTGGGGATGCTACGGGATTCACTGCGGACTTACTACCGTACCTTGTGTGGATATTGGGGAGGCGTTGTTCATCGAACAACATACTCGTTACCACCTGTTCTCCAAGTCGGCGGGGAACAACCCCAGACTGCGGAAACCGCGTGAGTGGCCGGGACGCCGTGAAGAACTGAAGGCGTGGGGGTGTTGGTCGCATGTCATCATCGGTCTGATCTTCTCCACCCAGATTTCTCGGGCTCTGTCTTCGGCTTCCGTGTCCGCACCATCGCTTGCCCTGAAACGGTCCATCAAATGCTTCAGCTCGACAATCGTCCGGGCATAATCCAGTCCCATCCGGACAAACCCGATCCTTTCCCCGTATTTTCCCGGTTCACCTTCGACCGCGTCCATTGCCCGGTTGAGATGGCCTTCAGCGGTATCAAAAAATTCGTCATTATATATATCCAGCCAACTGTATCCTTCGAACATGTTCTTTTCATTGGCCTCTTCCATCTGCGTCCAGTAGTCTCTGACATGTTCCGCGGCCCGACCGAATCCTCGTTGATAATAGTCATTGAGGATAGACTCACCGTCAGCATAAGGGTTCCAGGCCATACGGGCAAGCATATAATAATGCGGCCCTTGAGTCGCCCAATGGTTCCAGACAGTGTCGAAAAAAAGATTGATCACGTTGTTTTCCGCGGCCAGTTTTAAATCATTTATGGCTCTGCTCATCGACACTCTGAGGAAGCCAATCTCCCAGAGGCCGTAGCCTAAGTTGGGGCGCCAGGAGAAATTGGGGACTATTTTTCCCCATTTCAAAAACCGTTCTCTTGCTTCAGGATTCTTGCGATTGTGAAAATTTGTTACGGCTGAGACAATAACATTATCATCCGGAACGGCCTCGGCCGGGACCGGACGGGCGTTTCCATAGGCACCGATATTCACATAAAGGTCTTTGTCAGGGTACCTTTCCTTCAGCATCCGGGCCAGCGTATTGGCAAAGGTTATCCTGCGATCGGTCTGAGCAACGTACTGCTGGGCTATCCCCTGCCACCGATAGGTCAACATTTTCCCATCCGGGTGATCCCATGCGATGCAGTCCTCGCAGATGCAGAAACCGCTTGCTCCGCTGTCGTTGGCGCCGGCGGCAAACACGCGGCGTGTCGGATCGCGTTCAAGGGTCGTTCCGACATCCTTCAGCCACTGTTCCCAAACCGCCGGGTTGGACTTGCACAGCTTGACCGTTCGGGCCGTGGGGAAGGGCTCTTGGCCCCCGCCCCTCGAACCATCGGGCTGCAGGGCAAAGAATTCAGGATTCGTCTCATGGAAACGCTCCCACCATCCGGAAAAGGGATGCCCGCCGGGAACTTCTAAAGAATGCAGGAGCAGACGTTGGTATCGGGTCCAATTCTGTTCTTCATCGCCCGCGCTGAAACCGCGGCGGTGCATCGAATAATAACGCAATACATTGATTCGGCCCTGGAACTGCGGGTGGTAGCGGTATTCAAACGGTTCGAATGAGAGTGTTTCCTGCTCGATAATGTCCTCGCCCAACGCGCCGGGCCATAGCCATCTGACGTGCAGATGCTCCTGCAGAAACGTATAAACGGCGTTGGCCGTTCCGTATTCACTCTGAACGCCGTTCACTGTTCTTCCCCGCGACAGTTTGAGCACGGAGTTGTCGGGATCCCAGACATCACGGCCGGCGATGACGATGTGATTATCTCCGGCTGCGATAAGGATTTCTTCGGGATTTTTGAATTCAAAATTGATCGAGGGAAAGATTTCTTCCAGTTTCGGCTGATAGCCCACCCAGATGCCTCGATCGGGAAGGGGGGCCGGCTCGCCTTCGATGATTTCCGGTTTTGCTCCGCTGATCTTTTCGATATATTCCGCCAGATCTTCGGCCGCAAGACGGGTAAAACGCGGCGCATCTTCAAAAAGGATAATCGGTGCCCGGCTCTGGCCGTCCTCGACCAGCACCAGTTCCTGACCGGCGATGAGGGTGGCCGGGAAAAAGGGTAATGTCGGCAGTGCGACGGCGCATAACAAAAACATTTTTACGGCAACAAGTAATGACTTCATATCGAAAAGCCTCAGGAATTAAGGTTAAGTAGAGAACCGAGTCTGGTGCTTAATTCACGATATTCGTGCAAAAAGATCGAATGTCAACATTATATGAGCTTGAAGAGAAAATACCAAATTCGTAAATATTCACTGAACCACGTGGCATCCTGCCATATATCTTGTGCATAGGCATTCCCTGCTGTGGCATTCC
>JAGYMJ010000672.1 GCA_018400625.1 Planctomycetota bacterium | reverse complement strand
CTGCGCTTTGTTCAGGTGCGGGGCCAGGTATTTCAAGTCATGCCTGATGATATTATGCCCGCATAAAAACTTCTTGCCTCTGAGGAACTTGAAAAATTCGGGTAATGAATTGCGGTGGAAGGTACTTTTACGCTCAGTGACGGCACCGATATCCAGTATCGTTCCTTTATCCGGCTGAACTTCCAGATCAATGAAGGCGATGGATTTCATTGTGCAATGGCTCCCCGCTATTATACTTTGGTTCAACAATTCCCAACAGGATTTCCAGTGTCTTTTTATCTGTTTTCATCAAAGCAAGATTCGCAAGTTCTCAGTGGACCATATGACATCCTAACATGCCTTGTGTGGCATCCTCACCGGTACAAGGCATGGTGGGGAGAAAACTTTGCACTTCACTGAATTTATACCATAGTTCTTATCCATGACAGGTATCTACATTAAAAACTTTTCCGGCGGGCTGTACAATCCCTCCGACCACTCGACGAGTTCTTCCATGTTTTTGGCAGCAAGCAATTCACGGTTGGCCTTCTGCCTGTCCACTCCGATGTCCTCCGGAAACAGAACGATCTCGGCCTCGCGAAGGCGTCTGAGTTCCGACCGGCCTATCTGGCCTGTTGAGATCGCCTTTATCGTGCTGGTTCTTTCCGCAGGCGAGGAAGCCTTGTAGAGGTTGCCGATCCCCCGTTCGGTAACGATATGGGTAATATCCTCACCATACATCATCACCGGCGCCAGGGGAAGTCCGGCCACATCGGCGAGCTTGCAGGCATCGAGCTTTTCAACGAAATTGGGTTGACCCTGGTGGGTTGTTTGCAGGATCTGAACGACGAGTTTACGGCCCCTGGCGATATTTCCGTGATACATTTTTGCCATCCCATAATCCCTTCCCACTTCGCCCCAGGGAGGTGTGAAATGCCGGCGTCCACCGGCGTTACATCCCATATTGGGGGCACCGCCGAAACCGCCTATGCGATCAACAGTCGCCGTCGAACTGTTGCCGTGGAAATCGATTTGGAATGTTGAACCGATGAACATGTCAATCGCGTAATGCCCGACAAGCTGACAAAGCAGCCGATTGCTCCGTTGTGAGCCGTCCGGGCCGATGGCAAACACATCCTGCCGCGCCTCCACGTATTTTTCCATCCCGACCTCAGAGCCGAACGAATAAATCTGTTGAACGAATCCCGTCTCTATAGCGGGTATGACCGTCGGGTGGGGGTTCAAAGCCCAGTGGGTCGCAATTTTACCCTTCATACCCCATTCTTCACCGTAAGTGGGAAGGATGAGTTCAATCGCCGCGGTATTATAGCCGATGCCGTGGTTCAGCCTTTTTACCCCATGCTTTGCGTAAATACCTTTCAAAGCCATCATTGACATGAATATCTGGTCATCCGTTATCTTGGCCGGATCGCGGGTGAACAAGGGATCAAGCCGGTAGGGAGTTGCTACGGGTATGATAAAATCAATCCAATCGCCCGGTATGTCCACGCGCGGCAGAGAGGAACATATCTCGTTCACCTGGGCTATTACTATGCCATGCTTGAACTTTGCCGCCTCGACGATGGTGGGCGTGTCCTCGGTGTTTCCCCCCGTGTAAAGATTACCTTCTTCGTCGGCAGAATTGGCGCATACCAGCGCAACCTTAGGGGAAAGGTCGAGGAAGTAACGCGAATAAAGCTCAAGATAAGTATGAATGGCTCCAAGTTGGACCCGGCCGGACATCACCAGATCGGCAAGCGGTCTGGCTTGCGGGCCCGAGAATGCAAAATCAAGTTTTTTCGCTATCCCCCTGGTGAAAACCTCCAGATGTTCAGGCAGAGCGACAACCGATTGAACCATATGAAGATTGTTAATCTCATCCGGGTTGAGTGAAGCGAGTATTTTAGCCAGGAAATCCGCATGTTTCTGGTTGTTGCCCTCGATGCAGACCCTGTCGCCGGGCTTTATAATGCCGCCAAGAAGCCGTTTGGCAAGTTCACGATGAACGACTTTTCCGGCGGGTACGATTTCCCGTGCCTTATCCAGCCTTTCTTTGTAGTCGAGGAGACCGGAGTCCCACGTTTTTGCTGAACTCATCATGAATTTTCTCATAGGATAAATTGGGTATAGAGTTAACTTACTCCGATGAATTCCGATGCCCATTGTTATGTAAATATTCAGTGAACCCCGTTGCCTCATCCTCACCGTGCCCTGTGCCGGTGGAATGAAGAT
>JAGYMJ010000671.1 GCA_018400625.1 Planctomycetota bacterium | reverse complement strand
TTATACACCCATTTGCCTATCATGTCGCATTCAATGTTGACCTCATCGCCGGGCGTCATTGAGGGGAGGGTTGTGGCTTTCATCGTGTGCGGGATAAGACTTACTTCAAACCAGTCGTCACCCAATCCGGAAATGGTCAGACTTATACCGTTTAGAGCGACACTCCCTTTATAGATCATTTGTTCTGTCAGTGCTTTACTGACACTCAGGCGCATTCTTACCTCTCCGGGATTATCAGCGATACCGGAAACTACTCCGGTGCCGTCCACGTGTCCACTGACAAAATGGCCACCGAAGCGGTCTGAGGGGCGCATGGCGAGTTCGACATTGACATGCTTGCCCGAGGATAAAGCTTTGAGCGTTGTCATTCTTACGGTTTCAGAAGACACATCGAAAGAAGCTTCTTTGTCAAAGAGCTCAGTGGCAGTTAAGCATACGCCGTCAATCATTATGCTGTCGCCTTTTTCCACCTGTTGAACTAAATCCTCCAGCAGGACGCAGATTTCGACGGATTGCCCTTTTTTTTGAAATTTTGTGATTTCAGAAGTTTGTTGAACTATACCTGTAAACATAGTTTTCTCCATAATTAAGTTTAATACCTGTTTTGTGATGTCAAGTTATTGGCACACTGAGGATTTAGACACAGACCACGGTGGTGATAAGAATATGTATTTCTCTGAATATCTACTCACACTGTTCAACAAACGTTCCTGGAGCGGATCTGAAATTCAGATGTCCCGGAGACTGCTGCAATTATTACTCAGGATCCCGTTAAAAAAGCATTAATCTTCCTGGATGTCATGCAAGTAGATTTTTCGACATCGGTGCCACATTAATGCATTTCTTGCATCACTGCGGATCGAGCGAAAAATAAGCCCCGACATTTTCAATCCCGTGACATCTCTGCTAAAAATACCCCATGCCGGAAGCTCCCCGAAGGTTTCCATTGCAGGATATGCTTCACGGTTTTCTGGTATAGCCCGAGTGATAAGTTCTTTTGTGCCGCCCCCTTCAAATTCAAGATTGCAATTCTCAATATGCACGTTTTCAATAGGAGAGTCGCTGAGACCGGCTATATAGCAGCCCATAGAAGATGCTCCGGAGGCCTGAATGTCTTTAATCTTTATATTGCGGGCTCGGCCGACCTTTTGACGGATCCCGCTTTCCTTAACCGGTTTGCCACGATCTCCGAGACGGATGAAGAAAGGTACACGCACCTGATCCATGTTGACCCTTTCGACGGTGATGTTTTCCATATTACCTCCATCCACGCACCCCAGTGCTATGCCGCACGCTCCACGATAGTCCGCACCGCCCGTTCTGGGCGGTGGTTGAAGATGTTCGGAAGAAACCATCAAAAGGCCTTCGGCATGTATATTCTTGAAGCCACCGGCCGATTCGGTGCCCAGTTTGAAGTGATTGCAGTATGTACGGGTTATGCAGTCCCTGACCATTACATTTTGGCTTGGGGCCTCGCCGCTGGATTTAATGCATATCGCATCATCGCCGGTGTCTATTCGGCAACCGGAAATCTGAACATCTTTGCACCCGTTGATATCTATCCCATCATTATTTCTCGCACCATGATTCCAGATGTCCAGACCGGATGTTCGGATTCCGCGGCATTTTTCATAATGAAGCATCCATGAAGCGGAGTTTCGTATGCTGATGCCACTCAAAGAAATATCAGAACATTTGTAAAACCAGAGGTTCACCGGGCGTCCACTTTCTGCTCCGGTTACATTTTGCAGCATTTCCCCCTGACCGTCGATAACCCCATTTCCCGTGATATGAATATTCGCTCCATCGATAGCACAGATAAGCGCCCGCATGTTTTTACTTTTCTGTGGGGAGTTAGAGGTCTCTTCATTATATACTGTATAATCTTTCAGGTTCGGGCTGCCTATAAGCACGGCACCGTTTTCCAATTTCAGTGTTGTATTGCTGCGCAGAAACAGACTGCCGGTAAGATATCTTCCCGGCGGGAAAACAATCCTGCCGCCGTCTTTTGCCGCACATTTGTCCATCAGATTTTGTAGCCGTTCGGTGTTCAGAGTCTTACCGTCAGGAATAATTCCATATTCTATGACATTGATATTATTGCTGCTAATTTTACGGAAATCTTCAGAGGAATTCTTATACATGTTTATTTTCCAGGATTTTTTTGTATTTGTGGTTATAAACCCGCAGGCGAAAATTAACATTCAGAAAAATTCATTGGTTTCTCGGCCAAAAAACTTTTCACTACCTATCCATTCTCCATCGATCCTAATTCATTCTCTGCCGATCGGGCAAGGCAGATCCGTAGGTCGCGACAATATGTTTCAAGAATTTCCCGTCCGTGGGGATGTCCGCACCGGTACATGGCCCGGCCCAGCGACATCTTCACAAAATCGAATCGAAGTGTTTCGGGGTCTCCCGCCTGCCGGGGGTCTGTTATTACTTCATTCCGGGTATGTTGAGAGGAACTGGAAATTACTTGATAAGCCGCTTCCCCAATACCGGGATCGGGTATGCGCATCCCCGCAAAAGCAATTGCATAGGCGTAATGGAAAAAAGGCACGAGATTCCGGGGACTAAAAGAAATGATCCTGGACAAAGCAAGCATTCTGTCAGAAAGACGTTTTTCTCCGGCACGGGCCAATGTGTTCATTATATATACCGGCTCAGGTTTCCAGGCATGATCCGGCACTTTATGTTGAGTAATCTGTTCATCGGGAAGGGGGGGAAGTTCTCCCGACGCAAGTATTTCATCAAGATATTCCAGCAGTACAGGATGAACTTCATCTTCCCCGATGTAAGCCATCATGCGGGCGATCTTTCTGTAAATGTGCCCTGAAGTGTTATGCAAGGCACGCTGAAGACTTGCCGCCGCCAGGGGGCCAAATTCTAACAGTCGTACGCAGTCCCCGACCTCCTCCTGACCACTTTTGATAAGCTCGACGATGTCGTCCGGACTTTCGCATTCAGGCCCGAGCGCCTGTTCGTCGCCCAATCGTCGACTGTCCTCAGAAACATAGCGATTCCCCTCACGCTTATCGAGAATTCCTGCGGCCTCCAGCTCCGGCAAAAGAGCTTTGCCGTCAAGATCGGCGAGATCAAAACCATGTTGTTCGCCATAATCCGCCGCCACTGCAGCAACCCCTCCCATGGTCATCAAATCGGGCTGCATACGTGCCATTGCCAGGGCGTCATGCTCGCAATCATAAGCCTTGCCGATGACCAGCATATTTTTGATTTCGAGTGGCTGCAAGGCACCAAGCGGCAAATCACATGTGAAATTTGTTAATCGGCCCGGTTCGACGAACCCGCACATGGAGAGGTCTGAACCGTCCATTCCTTTAAGGTCAAAATTTGAACGAAATCTGAGCACGGCGTCGGATCTTTGACGTTCGGTAAGAACATCAAATAACCGAAGTCTCTCACGGCATTTGATATGGCGGGATTCGCGCGTGGTAAGGTAAATCTGAGGGATTTCGGCAGGGCCGAAAATCCCCTTCCGCCTCCGACCCGCAATGATGGAACGTGTGATATCAGTGGCACTTCTGCAGTCGGCCACATCATTATACTGACGGCTTGCAGCCGGCCGGTAATCCTGAAATTTCCCGAAAGAACACCACATCGTCATCTCATCCTCCCCGCGCCCGTATTCATGGGAAGCCCCCGCCCAGGCTGCAATATCACCATCACCGGAAGCATCTATGAAATTTTTGCCCCCTAATGCTGCGAGACCGCAAGTACATGTGACAAATAAATGAGCGACTCTTGAGTCATTGGACTTAACACCGACCGCACCGGTATGCAAAAGCATCGAAGTGTTCTTTTCACATGCGGTCTTTAGCATCGCAAGGGCACGAGGTAGCTTGAGTTCCTCCATGTCCGCACGCCATGCAGCATCGAAGCGCTGGAAAAAAACGCTATGGTATCCGAACCAGTACGTTGGAACACCGCCGACGGTATGGATTCCACCAACGTCCCCAAATTGTTCCACTGCAATATGATCCATGCCTCTCTCCGCCGCCTCGCAAGCAGCCGTATAGCCGCTTGTACCCAAACCTGCTATCAAAAGATCAGTCTCTCGTATAACCGGAATCTCCGGGAAAAAAACGGTCAGCCTGGCCATGCCCGGCACAAAATATCCAGGATCATTGAAATTTGTATTTTCAATCGTTACTTTTTTTGCTGCTTCAACCGGGGCAAGTGCAACCGTAAGTTTTTTTGATTTGCCTCGACAAGTGTCCTTCCCTGCGGCATCAATCATCTGTCCCAGCAATGTGCCAAACCGGATGGCAGTCGAAGGAATGGCGGGATCATTCAAACGCCGGGCCTGCGAATCAGGTAAGTCGGCATTTCCGCCCAGGACATACAGGCCGGGATGATCGGGACAGGCCGAAATCTCAAGGACGGAGCTCCCATTTGCCGCCGCATAATCGGCTTCACGGACGGTACCATCTTTACGCTTATCCAGGCGTAAAACAGGCTCAGTATGAGTGCTGTCAGGTCCTATCAAAAGGTTTTCATTGCTCCCAGACCACTCTTTACAGTTCAAAGCGCCAAGAGCGCGACGCCTGATATTCAAGGCCAATTCCGCACGGCTCAGGGGTTGAGTGGGATCAAATTCCACTTCCGTACGTAACTCAAGGTAACGCCCATGCCGTATCAGCTCACCATGCGGTGTGAGCCGGCTTTTTACCTTTTCTTCTGCTCCCTTCCCGGAGTCCTTTCCTTGCTGTATCATCATCGAATAACTCACAAAAACCTGACGATCAATACGTCTTTCAGCAAAACGAACTTTCATGCATCTTGCGAGTACGGCGTCGAATGAAGCGTCCACGATTGCAGAGGCCCTGAGAGCATTTAATCCGAACTTCCCCCCGACCAGCGCTCCTGCTATCTGATCGTCTTCATCCATAAGCCCAGCCGCTGCATGGGCACCGTAAAAGATATCAACGCCGGCATCGAGCAGCAAATCCTCCATTCCCTCCGTCCATCTGCCGAGGTGCAATTCCGCATAATCATCAGGCCCGCGACCGTTCATTGCCCCGGCAAACAGCTTGTCATATGGATCGGGCAGATCATCGACCTCTTTCTTTTTAATCCAACCCTGCAAACAGTTCGCATATTCATATCCCAGTGAAGTTCCGCCGGCAATCATCGCAACCTGCAGACCTCTCCGTGTTAATTCCAATGCTGAGGCGCAAGCGGCAAGAGTTGGTTCCACTATCAGCACATCGTAAATGCCCAATGACATTATATCCAAGCTTATTTCATTATTCATAATCTGTATTCATAATCTGTGAATGATCCAGGAATTATTTAATGAACCCCGTTGCCTCATCCTCACCGTGCCCTGTGCCGGTGGAATGAAGAT
>JAGYMJ010000670.1 GCA_018400625.1 Planctomycetota bacterium | reverse complement strand
TAAAAGGGCTCACTACAAACCATTTACAACCTTTTCGGCCAGGCTGATAGTAAACCATTTTACTTCCTGAAGTGTAAGATGTAAAATGGCAAGTCCTCAGTAAGCTACGTGGTTTCACCACCGCGCCCTGTGCCGTGGTGAGGAAACGACGCTCTTCACTGAATATACACGTACATTGAGCGTATTTTCTTATCCGAGTGTTCCCTTGTTGGAGGACTTGCCATCATGACCAAAAGTCATACAAGAAAACCTAAAAGGGCCGATCGCCCGCTGGTTCTCGCCAATCCAGGCGAAATGTTTCAGGATCACGCACGCCCCGGAGCCATGATCATTGGCATCGATCGCACGCCCCACGGGCGCATCTGGGGCTGCTGGACCGGCACCGGCGACAAGCGGGACGGCTATATGCTGCTCGCTACAAGCGACGACGGCGGTGATTCCTGGTCGAAACCCCGCCTGGCCGTGGGCGCAATGGCCGTGGGACAGAAATTGCACGGAGCGCTTGTCGGCAATCTGTGGAGCGATCCCCAAGGGCGCCTGTGGCTGTTTTTCGACCAGCAAATCGGCGATGCACACGGACGCATAACCAACTGGTTTATCCGCTGTGATGATCCCGATGCGAGCGAACCTTCCTGGTCGGAACCGGTGCTCTTTGCCGAAGGCTGTACGCTGAACAAACCAACCGTACTGTCCAACCGCGACTGGCTGCTGCCCGTATCCGACTGGCACCGCAAGACGGCCCGCGTCTTCGCTTCAACCGATGAAGGCCGCACCTGGAAGGAACGCGGCGCCCTGCAATTTCCCGACTGGAAGTTTGATGAACACATGATGGTGGAATTGCGCGATGGACGGGTGTGGATGCTTGCCCGTACGAAAGGCCAGCCATACGAGAGTTTTTCTGCGGATCAGGGCGCGTCATGGAGTGAGCCCCGACAGGCGGCCACGGTGCGGAACCTCAGCTCGCGTTTCTTCCTGCGCCGGCTCCGGTCGGGCCGCATCCTGCTGGTCAAAAACGGCTCGCCCGCCGAGCGATTACCGCAACGCTCACATATGAGCGCGTGGGTCTCCGAGGATGAAGGCGGAACCTGGAAAGGCGGTCTGCTGCTCGATGAACGCAGCGCGGTCTCTTATCCGGACGGTTTTGAAGCCCCTGACGGATTTATTTACATCCTCTACGACCAGAAGCGATTGCATTCCGGTCGCCGCCGACAGCACGAAAACGATGGTTCAGTGGAAGGGGGAAAACACGTTGGGAAAATACGCGAGCCGGCCCGTCCGCTTCAGGTTTTATCTGTCGAAAGGTGACCTTTACGCGTTCTGGGTCAGCGACTCGGACAGGGGAAAATCAGGGGGATACGTGGCCGGCGGGGGGCCGGCGTTCGACACCAAAAAAGATAAGGAGGAATGACAATGGCTGAAGAAAGCATACTGCCGCCGGACTGGAAGCCGAAAGAGGAGGGCGACCGCGTACTGGCCCGACTCCGCAACATCTGCCGCCCGCAGGTCAAAGGCGCGCATGGCAGTGATTTTGTAATTGCAGACGGCAAGGCTTATGTCGTCTATATGGCGAATGACGTGCAGGCGGGGGAGAACCCTGAATGGACTTTTATCTCTACGGAACTGTCGGTTGTCGATTTGACCACGGCTCAAATCGAAAAAAAGGGCATTTTTGCCTCGTCTGAAATGAAATACGAGAATGACTCGCTCCCTTTCGGCGCCTGTTTCTGTCCGCGTATCGTCAGAAAAGATGATGTGTTCCTGCGCTGTTTCTTTGCCAGTCAGAACCCGCACAAACGGCCGGCTCAAACCTATTACATCGATTATGACCTGAACCATGATCAGTTCGCTAACAGAATCTTCCCCGCATACATCGAAACCGATCAGGGGAAATTCCCCATGCAGCCCCAATATCTCTATCAGCATGCCGCTGCAAAGGGGTTCAAAGGTAAAGCCGTCATGCATGGTCTCCTTATGGTCGATGGATTCAAAAAAATCGATGGAAAAGCCTTTGCCGTATTGAATAACTTCCCCGCCGGTCAGAATGCATGGGCGGTGCTGAACGATACATTGGATTGCTTTAAAGTCATGGGTGACTACTTTCAACCTCCGGAGGCCAAGCTGACGGAATCGGCTGTCAACCGTCTGCCCGACGGTTCATGGCTGGCTATATCAAGGCAGGAAAACCGCGATGGCAATTACATGTTCTCTTCGAGCCCGAACGGACGCCATTGGACGCCGCATGAATACCGCCCGTTCGTGACGCATGGAGCAAAGTCCAAGCCGATCTTTGAATGCTTTGGAGGTGTTTATTATCTTGGCTGGAATGAAAAGCCCGCCGCGCCCGGCGTCTCATCACGTTCCCTCTTCAATCTCGATGTTTCCCGAGACGGTATGAACTGGGAGCGCAAATACATTTTCAGGACCGATAACTCCTTTCAATATCCTACTTTCAGGGAGGGGAACGGGGGGATATACCTTTCCGTAACGCAAGGGGATCATTCGGGCTCCCTGAAGGAACGGATCATGTTCGGTAAACTGGAGGATTTGTGAAATGATTGTCGTTAAAGATCTTATGCAGAAAAATTACACTTATTACCTGACCCAGCCGATGGGGAAAAATTTCCGCGGAGATTTCTCTCCGGATTTAACCCCGGCACAGATGCTTACCCTGGGAGTTTTCGGCGGGAAGTACATGACCGATTGCGGGGAGGAGTTCCCCGCGGAGTGGTTCGAAAACGCTTCCCTGTGTCATGAAAGTCACGATCCCGAATTAAATTATTTCAAGATTAACGCCTCCAAACCCTTATCTTACTGGAGGGAAAAAGGATGGATCCACGAGGAGGATCCCCGAGGATGGTTTCAGTGGTATTGCCGTTATTATATGGGCAGGCGCCATGAAGATGACGACCGTCAAATAAATAGGTGGAAGGCAATAAAAAGGCGAATGAGTTAACACAAAAACTCAGAAACAAGAACAACTGTTAATTGCCATCTGGGGAGTGCGCGCGCGAAGTGCCTCTTTGGAATGGTATTTGGGATTCAACCCCCGTAAGTCCTCAGTGAACCCCGTAACATCACCACCGGCACAG
>JAGYMJ010000669.1 GCA_018400625.1 Planctomycetota bacterium | reverse complement strand
TACACGTAGTGCTTAATCATCCTCCCACCGGCACAGGGCACGGTGGGGGGGGGGGAACAACGTGTTTCACTGAGCACTTACCTTGAATATATCTTCTTTCGGTTGTCATGCGGTTGTCATGTCAAATCCAATCCGATTATAATACTTCATAACCGGTTTCGCTAAGAAGATTAAAAAATCTGGAGAAAACACCGTATCTTAGAATAATTATTACTGATAGGATATAACTATGCAAAAGAGTTTCAAATTCACAAGAGAGAACAAGAAATGGAACGCTAAATGGATATGGGCGGATGTCCGGGGTCCTGAGTCGAATGCCTACTATTATTTTCGAAAAGTCTTCAAACTTCCGCCGGAGGGAAAAGGTTACAGCCTTTGTGTCGCTGCCGACACACGCTATCAGCTTTTTGTCAACGGAAACTTTGTGGGGCGCGGAGCGCCGCAGAGCCAGCCGTTTAATCAGTATTATGACACATACGACGTGAGCGATTTTCTGGGTGAGGGGCGCAATTGTGTGGCGCTTATCGTGAATCATGTCGGAAATATGGCGGACACGCGGGGTGGCCTGCTGCTGGAGATCGTTGATGGCGAAAGTCATGTTGTTGCCTGCAGCGATGACTCCTGGCGCGTTATCCGTGCCAGTGCATGGGATCAGGAGACCTATGCGGTCGGCTGCAATAAGGCGACTCCCTATCAGGAGTATTTTGACGCGCGTTCTGTGCCTGAAGGGTGGAAGAAGGCTGAATTCGACGCCGGGGCGTGGCAGCAAGCTGCAATCATTGGCGGGCGAACCTCCGACCGTCCGCCTTGCGCCGGCCCATGGTCCCTTCTCGTTGCCCGCGACATCCCTTTCATGACCAACACACCCGTCTCGCCTGAAAGGGTGGAATGTGTGGAGGAGAGTCTTGATCTGGAAAATCGCTCCCGTAAAGACCTGGCGCCGGGGCTATCCATGGTCGGGAAAAATATCCAGCATTCAGTATGCGATGGGGCGGATAATCTGTGTTCGGAAACAGGAAGCACGGTGGTCCGATGCAGTCTCGATCACCTTGATCTGGATTTCGACGGTGTTTATGCTCCGGCAATGGTGCTGGATTTTGGGCGCATCATCACAGCCAGAACGCGTATTCATCTGAAAGGACTTGCAGGCGGTATGATAGATATCGGTTATGCTGAACGGTTGATCGACGGCAATTTCAACATTGCTATGGAGTGCGAGTTCGCTGATCGATATGTGATGAAAGACGGCGATCAGGTCTTCGAGTCTTTTACGTGGAAGTCTTTCCGTTACCTGAAACTTCGATTCCGTTCGTGTTATGAACCTGTTACCCTCCACCGTGTTCATGGAATGATGACAACATACCCGTATGAGGAAAGGGGAGGGTTTTCATCGAGCGATGATGTTTTGAACTCTGTTTTCGATATCTCCAGAGCGACAATCCGCTTGTGCTCGAATGAATTCATCATGGACACCCCATGGCGCGAGCAGGCGCAATGGCTGGGGGACGTTGCTCAGGTGAGCTTGCCGGCGATTCATTCCTGTTTTGGTGATACGGTATTGCCCCGAAAATTTTTACTGCAGGCCGGGCGAAATCAGCATCCGACCGGTATGATTTCCAACATAAGCAATGCCGTGGGTAAAAACTGGCTCGGCTCCATTCCGGACTATTCACTCCTGTGGATCAGGGGGCTGCTCCTTCAGTACCTCTATACCGGTGATGAAGAACTTCTTTTCCGTCTCTACCCGCAGGCCCTGCGCATACTTGATGCTCATCTGGACTACCTCAATGCGGACTTTCTTATTGAAGATATGCCGTACTGGGTCTTTATCGACTGGGCGGATGTTGACAAACGCGGTATCTGTGCGGCTTACAACGCTGTATTTTATGAGGCACTGCGGTGTCTGAATGCACTGGCGGGATACCGCTCCGATTCGTATTCCGCTGCAATCATCGAAGAGATTCGCCGGGGGCTCAAAGCAAATTATCATGAGGCATTATTTGATGAAAAAAGAGAGTGCTATGCCGATGCGAGGATTGACGGCGCGTTTTCAGAAAAGGTCAGCGAACATAGCAACATGGCCCCTGTCTGGGCCGGGCTCTGTGACGCCGATGTCTCCCGAAAAATCATATCTCAAGTCTTTGAATCGGAGAAATCACGCCAATTTACCGAAGCCCAGCCATTTTTCATGTCGGTTGTTTTATCGGCACTTGATCGTTCCGGACGTTTTGATCTGGCCCTGGATCTGATCCGTACCCGGTGGGGTAAGCGTATGGTGAACAAAGGAGCTACGTCGGTGTTTGAGGAATGGTACCGTAACGGAAGCTGGCGGGGCGGCTTCTTCCGCGGGTTCATGAGATCGTGTTCTCATGCCTGGTCGGCCTGTCCGGCCGATTTTCTTATAAGAAATATGCTGGGGCTAAAGATACTTGAACCCGGATGCCGCCAACTGCTTCTGAACCCCAGGGAGGTTGACTTTGATTATCATGTTGTGTTTCCGACCCCACTCGGCGATTTAACGGCGGAGTGGGTGGATGGCGAGCTGGCTGTGTCTTCACCTGATTCGATCCGTATCCGAGATTGACCGGAGTGGTATTTCATTGTGGGCTGTTTTTTTTTGTAAGTCCTCAGTGAACCACGTTGTTCCCCCACCGTGCCCTGTGC
>JAGYMJ010000668.1 GCA_018400625.1 Planctomycetota bacterium | reverse complement strand
GACACGTAGTGCTTAATCATCGTCCCACCGGCACAAGGCACGGTGGGGATGGTACGGGGTTCACTGAGGACTTACACTTTATTCAACGAATGATTTTTCATGCAGCAATAAAAACCGTTTCTATCCCATCAGTGGTCCGGATGCAGTCCTGCGGCGTAGCGGGAACCCGGTCGAGGAACCTGCCTCATCATGTTTTCATTTTCTCGTCCTATAGCAAGTTTTTTCTCCCAGTTTTCCCTTACCCTTTCGGCCGCGTCCTCGTCCATACCTTCACTTTCCCTGTAAATGGCCATCTGCTTGCGGGTATCTACCATCAGGCGAGTGTATTCGAGACCGGTCCGGAAAAAATCGACCCTTTGACGGAACTTGTCCGGCTCGTCAGCCAGAGCGCTCTCCGCCCTGTCGAGCAGATTTTCGGCCTCTTTGAAGAATTCAGCGTCATAGACTTCAGGAAAGGGCAGTCTTTCACCCTCTTTACGTTCCCTTGCATCTTCCATAAGCTTCCAATAGGCGGCGATGTGGTCGGCGGCCGGGCCGAATCCACGGCGGTAATAATCGTCCATCAGGGCTTCCCAGTCGGTATTGGGATTCCAGGCCATGTGGGCCATGAGGTAGTAAAGTGGGCCCTGAGTAGGCCAGAATTCCCAGACGGTGTCGAAAAACATTCCTATGCCGTTGTTTTCTGCAACGAATTGGAAAGCGTCGGCTGTTCGGCCGAAAACAACATCCGGATGTCCCTGCTGCCATCCGGCCGGATTTCCCGTGTTGGGCCGCCATCGAAGATTCGGAGTTACTTCGCCCCATGCCTTGAAATGTTCGCGAAAATGTTCCACAGGTCTTCTGTCCCGTCCATGGGTTTGGCGCAGAAAAAAATTCGCGACAATGGACATCACAACGTTATCCTCGGGAACCGCTTCAACCGGCGGTTGGATGTAGGCGTCCCCATAAGCGCTCATCGCCACGAATAAATCCTTGTCCGGGAAGCGTTCTTTAAGCAGATGCGCCAGTTTATTGGCAAAGATGACCTGCCGATCGGTCAGTGACACATAGTGTTGGGTGATACCTTCCCATGAGAGGCGAACCTTAGCCCCATCGGGATGGTCCCAGGCCAGACAATCCGGACAGATACAATGGCCGCGGTTCCAACTGTCATTCGGCGAGGCCCCGAAAACAGTCCGGTTCGGGTCTTCCTCCAGAGTATCGGCCACATTCGATATCCATTGTTCCCAAACCGCCGGATTGGACTGGCATATCTTAACGGTTCCCGGCCCGGGAAATCCGCTGCGCGTCCCGTCCGGCTGGAGCGCAAAATAATCGGGATGCTCCTCATGATAGCGATTCCACCAACCGGAAAGGGGGTGGCCGCCGGGAGCTTCCAGAGAGTCCAGTTGCAGCCTCTGAAATCGGGCCCATTCGCCGGATATACCTCTGCTGTCGCCTAAGCTGGATAAACGGAAAATATCACATCTCTGTCTGAATTGTGGATGATAACGGTAAGTAAACGGTGAAAAAGAAAGTGTTTCCTTTTCAATAATGTCTTCGCCCAATTCACCCGGCCATAGCCATCGTACATCAAGATAGTCCTGCAGAAATGTATAAACGGCGTTGACGGTTCCGTATTCCTGCTGTTTACCCTCAATAGTGAAGTTGCGCCCCTGCACGATCAAGTGATCGGGGTCCCAGCGGTCACGGCCGGCGATCACGAGGTGACTGTCGTTTGCCGTTATCAGTATCTCTTCGGGATGTTCGAAATGGAAATCAGTTTCCGGAAACAGCTCGTCGATTATGGGCTGATGGCCGACCCAAACAGCTTTTTCAGGCACCGGCTGCGGTTCACCTTCGATGATGTCGGGTTGAGATCCGCTGATCTTCCCGATATACTCCGCCAATTCCTCCGCTGCACCCATGATTTTAGGTGGGGGATCGGCGAAGACAATGATCGACGCCAAACTTTCGCCCTTCTCCACCAGAATCAGTTCATCATTGGCGCCGGCGGCGTGAATCCCATGAAAGAACATGGAAAGAATAAGGGATACGGACAGACACACGAAAAGATCCTTTGTCATTTTATTTATAACTCGGTAAACCATAAAAAACTCCTTTTTTAGAGGTGCTCTCAATCAAAAATATCACATACCTCGATTTGCATTTTCAGTCCGAACCGATGCGCTGTTACCCAAAGAGTTCCCGGTTCGGGTTCAAACAAGTAAGGGTATGAAACTTCTCCGTGGGGGTTGCGCGCAATGACGACCGGTGCCGACCATGTTTTGCCTTCATCATGACTGATGTAAACGGCCGGCGGGTCCTGTTTTGAAGAGAACTGACAGGAAAAAGCTAATAATGCGTTATCGCTTTTACGCCGTGTAAAACGTGCCACCGGCAAGTGCGGCATATCTTCCGCTTGCTCGTGAATCATCATCCCATTGGATGTTTTTTGGGACGGAACAGATGTACTGCCGTCATCGACAAAGCAACTTTTCATGATATTCTCCCGTCAATGTGGATGATTTTGGTCATGTCCGATGTCACCTTTTACTGTAAATATTCAGTGAAAAACGCTACCGCCGGGCTTGTCCCGGTGGAGCGGTATTTCTGCACGACAAATGGATC
>JAGYMJ010000667.1 GCA_018400625.1 Planctomycetota bacterium | reverse complement strand
GGGTTTCAACCCGGGGATGGCGGTTCACCCCCAGGATTGGCGCCCCGAAGTGGACGCGGTGGGGCTTGGACACCCGTTCATGGTAATCACAACCCTTGCCGGACGTTCATACGTGTTCCTGCCACGTTGAGAATTAACCTATTTTAGCGTTTTCCGATCAACGTGTCACGTACCGCGCCCCATTCGGGGCGCCCGTAGTTGATGTCGTCCGGTTTCCACGGGTTCAAAACCCCTGCCTGCGGCAGGCAGGCGCGGCTGCCTCACCTTGCCCTTAGCAGGGCATAACGACTGCCGTGCTCATCACACCAACACTTTTCAATTGAAAAAGCATAATGGTTAACAAAAACAGGCTTCTAAGGGCTAAATGACAAAAGTATCAAAAAGCGATCCGTAATCCCGTAACGAAAAAGAGCCGCTCGGGGTCCACTCCGGCATCATCAGCGATATCTTTGGTTTCGCCTACGAGGAATTGGTAGCGCGAGCCGATGTAGGGTGCGAAGTCGCGGGTTATTTCATAGCGGAGGCGAAGATCCAGTTTGCCGTCGGTCATGCCGGCCCCGAGGTCCCGATCTGGGATGTCCCGGGCGGCGAAATTGAATTCAGCACCGGGCTGAATGACCAGACGCTGAGTAATCCAAAGGTCATATTCAGCTCCGAATTCAAAGGTTACGTCCCCGTCTTCAGAGATATACAGCGAATTATCTAGCTCAAACTTATAGGGAGCCAGCCCCTGGAATGCAATGACGCCAGAGAAGCGATCGTCATAATCATCAGGAATCCACTCGTTGGCGTACTGTGCGCCGAGCTGAAAGTTCCAGAACGGCGTGATCAGGCGAGAATAAAGGAAATCAGTTTCAGTATCACCCTCGTCGGGTCCGTCGAAAGCCGCATCTCCCTCCTGCTTCCACCAAAACTTGTTAAAATCGCCGCCGAACCAGCCGTGAGCCTCCCAGCCCGTGTGGTCCGAACTGGCGTCCTCAGCAATACGGTATTCGAGTTGTTCGAACATTGCGAAGGCATTTAACTGCTCGTCGTGCAGCGGGTCGGGAAAATGGGAAGGTGGCCGTCTCTGCGAGTAATCGAGCACCTCATCAAGCGTCATTCCTTCCGGCAGCTGCGGCGTTTGTCCGACCTCAGGTGAAGCCCCCTTGTGCTGCTGAGCCGATTCCTGGTGGCCTGGCCGGTCCTCCGTGTTAGGCATATCCTCCTCGCTCTCCGCACCATATGTCAGCCCGGCCGCTAAAACAAGAGTTGCTATCACTAACGTAATAAAATATCGGTTATTCTTTAACATGGATTGGGTCCCCCTCCAGCGAGCGGACAACAGCGACAGTTCGAAACATTCCCGCTTCCATATGGTAGAGCAGGTGACAGTGAAACGCCCATTGGCCCGGGGCATCGGCTGTGATGTCCACGGTGAGCAGTTCCGCCGGCTGAACGTTGACGGTGTGTTTGCGGGGGTTGTCATCGAGACTGCCGCCGGCATAGAGGTCCATCCACATGCCGTGCAGATGGATCGGATGACTCATCATGGTGTCGTTGATCATATTTATCCGCAAACGCTCACCGTACTGAAAACGGATCATATCGGATTCCGACCATTTCCTGCCATCGAACCCCCAGATGAACTTGTGCATATTGCCGGTCAGATGCAGATCGAACTGCCGCGTGGGCGCACGACGAGCGTAGGGGCGTTCCAGGGCGCGAAGCTGGCTATAGGTCAGCACCCGCCAACCATCCTCACCGAGCCCCACCCCCGGGTAGTCCAAACGGCGGTAGGCCGTTTGGGCCATGGTAATGCTTGCCGGACCGTGTTCGTCCGGACCGTGTTTGACGCGATCGGACAGGTTTTCCGTGGGCAATCTTCCCACCTCTGATTGGCCCTGATGGTCCATCTGCTCATCCATTTGCATCCCGCGGTGACCGCCCTCATCCATATCCTCCATGTCACCGTGCATCATCATGCCCATGTCGGCCATGGTCAACATGGGCCGCCTGCGCTGATCGGGCACGGAGGCAGACATGCCGTCACTCGGCGCAAGGGTGCCGCGGGCATAGCCGCTGCGATCCATGGTCTCGGCAAATAAGGTATAAGCCCGACTATCGGGTATCTCCACTACTACGTCGTATGTCTCGGCCACGGCAATGCGGAGCTCATCGGTTTCAACCGGCTGGAGGTTCTGTCCGTCGGCCTGCACTACTGTCATGGGCAACCCCGGAATGCGAAAATCGTAAAATGTCGTCGCCGAGGCATTGACAACCCTCAGACGCACACGCTGGCCCGGTTCGGCAGCGAAGGTCGGATTCTCCTCAGCCGTTTTGCCGTTCATAAGGAAAGAGTAGGTGGCCCCGGTGACATCGGCAATGTCGGTTGAGTCCATACGCATCCGATCCCATTGCAGCCTTTTGCTGATCACCTCCCGGAACGAGCTGCCCTCAGCCTCCATCTGATCACGGATGTTTGCCAGCGTTGGCCGCTGGAAGTTGTAGTACGCATCCATGGTTTTGAGTTTGCGCAGTACCCTTTTGGGATCTTCAAAAGTCCAGTCGGAGAGGACTATTGAATGCTCTACGTCGTAGTCGACCGGATCGGAATCGGCGGGTTCCACAATGAGTTG
>JAGYMJ010000666.1 GCA_018400625.1 Planctomycetota bacterium | reverse complement strand
ACGGTGGTGATGAAACAACGGGGTTCACTGAATATTTACCTTCAACCATTACGGGATTTCATTTATGGCATAACATTTGCTTATATACGAACAGAATAACCTTATACGAGTCAAATTTTTTATCAGGAGAAAACAATGAATCAGAAAAAAGATGCCGCCTGGGTATTGAGAGAAGTATCAGAAAAAAATGTGAAGTTTGTCCGTTTTTGGTTTACAGATGTTCTCGGTTCTCTTAAAAGTTTCGCCGTGACGGATGATGAGCTCGAGGGGGCATTGGAAGGGGGAATGGGCTTCGACGGATCATCTATTGAAGGTTATGCACGGATAGAGGAGAGTGACATGGTGGCCATGCCGGACCCATCCACATTCTGCCTTCTGCCATGGAGGCCGATTGAAGAAGGGGCCGTGGCACGCATGTTCTGCGACATCCTTAATCCGGACGGCACCCCCTATGTCGGTGATCCGAGGTATGTGCTGAAAAGAAACATCCAAAAAGCTTCCGATATGGGTTACAAATTTTTCACCGGCCCGGAACTGGAATTTTTCTATTTCAAGGACAAAGATGGTACGCAAACGCTTGATTCCGGCGGTTATTTTGACCTGACCCCGCTCGATACGGCCAGCGATCTGCGTCGCGATACGATCTTTGCACTGCGCAAGATGGACATACCCGTCGAGTACAGCCACCACGAAGTGGCACCGAGCCAGCATGAGATCGACCTTCAATATAAAGAAGGACTCAGAATGGCCGATGCCGCGATGACCTACAGATTGACCGTCAAGGAAGTCGCATTACAGCACGGGGTTTACGCCACTTTTATGCCCAAACCCCTCTTTGGAGAAAACGGCAGCGGAATGCATACCCACATGTCGCTCTTTAAAGGAGACCGTAATGCGTTCTTCGATCCCGACGACGAATACAGCCTGTCGGACGAAGCAAGAAGTTTTATTGCCGGGCTGCTTGAACATGCACGTGAGATAACCGCTGTTGTTGCACAATGGGTGAATTCCTACAAAAGACTCGTACCGGGTTATGAAGCCCCGGTCTATGTTTCATGGGCGCGGCGGAATCGTTCGGCGCTTGTCAGGGTTCCGATGTATAAACCCGGCAAAGAAAAAGCTACCCGTGTAGAATTCAGATGCCCCGACCCGGCCTGCAATCCCTACCTCGCCTTCGGTGTGATGCTGGCAGCAGGTCTTAAGGGGATGGAGGAGGGGTACGAACTACCGCCGGCCGTTGAAGAAGATATCTTCAGTATGTCACCTGCGCAGCGTCAGGAACGTGATATTGAAATTCTGCCCGGAGATCTGGGTGAGGCGATAGAAGTCACTGAAAAGAGTGAGCTGGTGAGAGAGGCGCTCGGTGATCATGTTTTCAATAAATTTATCGAAAACAAAAAAATCGAATGGGATGCCTACCGCACCCATGTCAGCGAGTTTGAACTCCAAAAATATCTGCCGGTGCTGTAAGCACCCTGTAACATTTGAAATTTTAGATACATATAACAGTTAATTTCTAATGGACACGCAGAATATTAACCTTATCAAAAAGGCCGTATTGCCGGGGTATGTCGATAGTTTGTAAGTCCTCTTGTAGTGCAGAAATACCGCTCCACCGGGACAAGCCCGGCGGTAACGTGTTT
>JAGYMJ010000665.1 GCA_018400625.1 Planctomycetota bacterium | reverse complement strand
ACTTGCCAGCGCCCAGCGGATACTGCCGTCGCGCCAGGAGGTGGCCACGTCAATCTGCGCCGCAACCTCTTCCCCTTCGCCGTCGATGATCCGCATCTGAGAGGCGTCATGCAGTTCGCCTTCCGGGAACGGCAGTCCGCCGATCAACGGCCAGGGTTCGTCCAGCCCGGAGACGTCGTTGACATGCAGCATAAAACTTTCCGTCGCCGCTGCTTCAGCGGAATAAAACAACCCTATAAGGGGTACAAAAAAAACAACCAACGACAAAATCGACTTGCCCAATTTTTTAATCATCATATAATTCCCTTTAGAATAGACTTAGAAGTTTAGAGTCAGCATCCACGAACCGGAAGAATTTACAAACAGACATACACATCCGGTAAAGTGCTTCAAGCGCGTTTCTTTTATGATTTCCTCCTTGGATCAAAAAAACAGTAATTTTTCTTCAGCAGCAAGTGCGGGCCGGAAAACTCTCAATGGTCAGGATGCAAAGCGCTCATACGCCTCCCCTCCGGTCGGATCCAATGCCATGTCAAGGCATGAGGAAAATCATTATTAATCTGCTCTATCGCCTCCCAGTTGGAGCGCGCGCGCTCGGCAGCGGCCTCCTTCTCTTCGCCTTCGCTCTCGCGCACGACCTTCATCTGCGCATGGGCGTCAACGATCAACCGGGTATAATCGAGCCCGGCCCGCACGAATTCCACCCGTTTTTCATAAATCGAGTCGTCTTCCACGGCTTGCGCCGCACGGTCCAGATAACCATACGCCTGATCCAGCAACCCTTGATCGTAAGCATCATAGATTGTCGGGTATTGCTCTCCGTCTTCATCGCCTAACCGTTCTCGCGTTTTCTCCATCAGCGCCCAGTAGGCGGCGATATTCTCGGCCGCGGGTCCGAAACCACGCTGGTAATAATCCTCCATCACCGATTGCTCATCGATATAAGGATTCCAGGCAAGCCGGGCAATCAGGTAATAGACCGGCCCCAGGTTCGCCCAGTGATGTGGTAAGGCTGAAAATGCGCCAATAGCTCCCAAGTCGGCGACAAAACGGTAATCATCGACGGCTTGTCTCAGATCGATATCGGGCAGTCCTCTCCAACGGCCAAAGGCATCCCCCACGTTCGGACGCCAGAACCAGTTCGGGGTGACTTCGGCCCACGCCTTGATCTGATCGCGCAAAAGTGCATCCTCCAAACTGGCCCGGTCCGTAGCTTCAGGCCGGGCGAAAGAATTAGCAACGATGGAAATGATGACATTGTCATCCGGCACGGCCTCGACCGGCGCCGGCCGGGAAGGGCCGTAGGAATGGATCATGACATAGTAGTCCTCGTCCGGATAGCGTTCCTTGAGCAAACGACCCAACTGGTTGGCAAAGGTTACCTCGCGATCGGACATCGCCACGTATTCCTGACTGAGTCCCCGCCAGGATAAGCGACGCGGCTTCCCGTCCAGATTGTCCCAGGCCCGGCAGTCGGCACAAACACAACGCCCCAGGGCCGCGGCGTCGCCGGCCGCCGCATTGAAGACTGTCCGGTTCGGATCCTCTTTCAACTTTTCTTCGACATCTTTCAGCCACTGCTCCCAGACCGCTGGATTCGATTTGCACATTTTGATACTTCCGGCACTGGGATAAGGGGCATCCCCGCCGCCCCGGCTTCCGTCGGGCTGGAGCGCAAAAAACTCCGGATTTGTTTCATGGAAACGTTCCCACCATGTATTGAAACCATGCCCGCCGGCGCGCATGTAAAGCGAATCAAGCTGCAGGCGGTTGAGGCGATTCCATTTGCCCGTCTCGGTGATGCTGCCGCGGCCGCGATACAGCGAGGCAAAGTAAAATATCTCGTTGCGAAAGCGAAACTGTGGATGATAGCGATAAGTAAAAGGCGCAAAAGCAATAGTTTCCTGCTTCAAAATGTCCTCTCCGAGTTCCCCCGGCCAGAGCCAGCGCACACCAAGGTAATCCTGAAGGAAAGTGTACACCGCATTGATCGTACCGTATTCCAACTGCCGGCCGGTAATGGTTCCTCCCCAGCGGATCGGTATTTCCAGGTGATCAGGGTTCCAGACATCCCGGCCGGCGATGACCAGATGCTCTTCATTGGCCGAGATCAGTATCTCCTCGGGATGTTCAAAATCAAAGTCAAGCTCGGGGAATAATTCTTCGATTACCGGTTGGTAACCAACCCAGATCGCCTTATTCGGCAGGGGATCGGGCCGGCCTTCGATCACCTCCGGCGCCGCGCCGCTGGTTTTTTCGATATAATATGCCAGTTCCTCGGCCGCTCGAAGTGTTTTGGGCGGTGCATTCTCAAACACCACCACCGGCGCCGGGGAATCCCCTTCATTCACCAAAACCAGCCTATCCAATTCTTCAGCATGTGCAGCAAAACCAACGAAAAATGCCGTCAGCACGATCAATAACTTCACCCTGGAAAAAAAACTGCTGTAATACATCTTAGTCATTGCCCTCTCCTTACGATTTAATCCCGGAGGTCCGGCCGAAAAGCTTCCTTTCGACACCTTCACGCCCCCAGGCCAATTCAAGCGTGGGAGGGCTTTAGTCAACAAAAGAAAGCCCCCGGTCTGAACCTCAGATCGAATTTTGCCGGCATTTTGCCCTATATATAGAATTCCGGCAACCGTTTCACGTACACCTTTAAGTTGCTGACCCTGGCGTTTGTATAGAAATAAAGGCCAACGCACGCATTTTCATGCCCTACAATCGATAACTCTTCCTCATGTTCGTAAAGCAGCTCACCATCAAGGAAAAAACGAAGGTGTCCCTCATCATTTTCAACCACGATAGTGTGTGTCTTATCGGGGATAATCCTGTGCTCGCTATCCACATCATCGATGACATCGGCCCCCTGGCGAGCGATGCGGTTGCGGGTATTGTGAAAGCCTCCGAATTGGAAAAAATAGCCGGTATCCCAGGGGGAGGCTGATGATTCTTCAGTCCATTGAGCGTGAATAAAAGAACTCAAATCGCCCATGGACACCTCCGGCACGGTGCCCGGCATAAGAATCGGGTCAACATCGCTTTGGGCCTCAAATTCCAGGCGCTGGAAGGCGGGAGACGCCTCTCCGGGCAATGCTATGGTATCGTTTTCGCGCTCTCTTCCGGGAAAACCACGGCTCGATATAAGCGTACCGCTCCCTTGCAAGTAACCGTCTTCCACCTTCCAATTCCCTGAAACAACTTCCCAATCCTCTCCCAACTCATCGCGGTCGAAATCATCCTCAAACACCAGTTCCCAACCGGCAGCGTCGGGACAATAAATATCCTCCAGGCCGTTTTTCGCCTCCCCGACTGCCGTCAAAGTGCCCAAACCAACTACAAGAAAGCACACGGTCCTCAAAGTCCATCGGCATTTTTTCATTGGTTCATTATCCTCCACAAGTTGTAGTGAAATAGGTTTTAGGCGCTTAGTTGCCGTACATCGTTAACAAAATGAGGATGTACGAAT
>JAGYMJ010000664.1 GCA_018400625.1 Planctomycetota bacterium | reverse complement strand
ACGTCTCACGGGATAATTCGATGTCAGTTTGTTTCAGAATCCGACAATAAATCTTTAGCATCTCCCCACAGTATTTCAAGATTGTAAACATCTCGATGCGGGGAGTCGAAAAGGTGTACCACTATATCACCGGTGTCAATGAGCATCCAACCCGATTCCGGATCACCTTCAACGCCAATAACCCGGCTTTTATGTTTCTCAATATACCCCTGAACATCGCGTGAGAGGGCTTTGAGATGTCTGGCATTCCTACCGGTAGAGATCACAAAATACTCGGCGATAGTTGTTAATTCTTCGACCTCGAACACGCAGACATCTTCAGCCTTCTGCATATCAAGCAATCCGGCCACATCCAGGGCCAGTTCTCTGACCGCATCATGCGTCACTCAAAATCCTCCCAATCCCAGCATGTCCTGGACCACAGGGGCGTAATTGACCACCAGACCGGCGAAGGCTACCGAAGACATCGCCATGAGTTTAATCAAGATGTTCAGGGAGGGGCCGGAGGTATCTTTGAACGGATCGCCGACGGTATCTCCGACCACACTGGCTTTATGCGCCTCGGAGTTTTTGCCCCCCATATTCCCCTTTTCGATCCATTTTTTAGCATTATCCCATGAGCCGCCTCCGTTATTCAGCAGGCAGGCAAGAGAGAGTCCTGCTACCAGTGAACCTGCCAGCAGGCCGACCACACCGGCAATACCGAGAACAAGCCCGACAACCACCGGAACAATTATCGCCAGGAGGGAAGGGACGATCATTTCTTTCTGAGCCCCTGATGTCGCTATAGCGACGCAACTCGCGTAATTCGGCAGATTTTCGCCTTCCGACTCCACATTTTTAGGCCAGTTATCGGGATTAGCCGCTTCTTCTTCGCTCATGCCGTCAGAAACCAATTTATCACGCAATTTTTTGAACTGTCTTCTGGTTTCTTCCACCATCCTGCCGGCCGTACGGCCGACAGCGCGCATCGTCATGCCGCAGAAAAGAAAGGTCATCATCGACCCCAGGAAGAGTCCGCCCAGAAGCATGGGGTTAAGGAGATTAAGCTGCAGAGCGCCGACATATTCCGAAATGCCGACCGTAACGTTATAGGCCTGATCCTGATATTCTGCGGGGACATCCGCCTTATCTGTAAGATAAAAAGCTGCATTCCCCAGCACATAATAGCCTTCTTGTGCGGCGCTTCGGATCAGAGTCGGGAGCTGGGTGACATAGGCCGCTAAGAGAGCCATAGCCGTCAGGGCCGCCGAACCAATAGCGAAACCTTTCCCTGTTGCCGCGGTGGTGTTTCCAAGAGAATCAAGCGCATCTGTGCGTTCTCTGACCTCCGGCGGCAAACCACTCATTTCAGCATTGCCGCCCGCATTATCCGCCACCGGGCCATAGGCGTCGGTGGCAAGAGTAATACCAAGAGTTGAGAGCATACCCACGGCGGCAAAAGCTACGCCGTAGAGCCCCAGACTTATATCCTCAAACCCGCCCGAAAGACCGAAAGCAGCTAATATAGCCGCAACAATCACGATGACAGGGATGGCGCTTGAAAGCATTCCTACAGCGATACCTTCGATAATCAGCGGTGCGGTCCCCATCTCAGCCTGCTTGGCGACGCCTCTGGTCCATCGGAATTCATCGGCTGTGAACCATTCTGTCGATTGGCCGATAATGACACCGGCAACCAGCCCCGAGCAGATAGCTCCGAGTATCCCCCAGGTGAACAGCCCGAGCGCTGCAAATGCCGCCACCGCCAAAAGCACAAGCACCGTGCTGGAGAATGTGCCGAAGAGCAGAGCGCGGAGAAGATTTTTTTGTGTGGCGTCTTCTTTGCATCTTACCATATACACGCCAACGACGCTGAGAATTATGCCGAGACCGGCAACGATCATGGGCGCAGTGACGGCGAGTTCGACCGGCATGGCCGCCACGGCAAGTGGTATGCCGGCTCCGAGGGCGGAAGTCGCTAAAATGGATCCGACATATGATTCATACAGATCGGCGCCCATACCGGCCACGTCACCGACATTGTCGCCGACGTTATCGGCTATAGTCGCCGGATTTCTTGGGTCATCTTCGGGAATCCCCGCTTCGACCTTCCCGACGAGATCGGCGCCGACATCGGCGGCCTTTGTGTAAATACCGCCGCCTACACGCGCAAACAGCGCCATAGTGGAGGCGCCGATGCCGAAGGTCAGCATCGTCGAGGTGATCTCCTGGAGCATCGCATAAGTCCCCATATCGGCGTCGGTTCCAAACCAGCCGTTATTGTATATAATGACCATTGCAAAATACCATACGGCGACGTTGATCAAACCGAAGCCGACAACGGTAAGCCCCATAACAGAACCGCTGCGGAAAGCGACCTTGAGAGAGCCGTCCAGAGACTCCCTTGCTTTATTGGCCGTTCGGGCGGATGCTTGCGTTGCAGATTTCATGCCGAGCCATCCGCAAAGCCCGCTGAAGAAACCGCCGGCAATGAATGCCGGGGGAGTGAACCAGTTTTGAACACCGAGAAATGCTAAACCTAAGAATACAGCAAACAGGATGATGAACACGACCGTCACCACCCCGTATTGGCGCCTTAAATAGGTGTTGGCACCTTCACGAACGTGTTGTGCGATCTCTTTCATCATATCGGTGCCTTCATCGACCTTCATGAATTGTTTGTAAAACTTCCAGGAGAAAATTAGCCCTATGATTGATGCAACTGGTGCAATAATCCATAAAACCGGTACACCGTCCATAATCGTTGGTATTTCCTGGCCGGCTTCTTCCTGAGCAAAAACGGCCCCGGCTAAAAGACACAAACAAGTGAAAAGACCTGAAATCCATTTGAGATCCAGTAAACTACGCCTACCTTCACGACCGGCATCTGCTCCATACATTTCTTCTGCTCCTTGAGTTATAGGGAATGAGTAAAAAAATCGGGAAATTTATATTGAATAAGTGAGGATTTTAATAAAAACTGACTTTTGATGCAACTGAAAACACAATAAATAGGGGAGAAATTGGAAATATTAGCTGTTAGTTAAGGAATATCTTGTGTGCCGGGAGAAATATCGGCCGGAGCCTCCCCGGCTTCCTGTAACTTCTCTCTCTTCCAGGTTTGATTTATTTCTAAAGCAGCGGTCTCCTTCAAACTGTCAATATATTCATCAACGTGATTGCTGACAATTAATTGTTCAAGAGACGGTCTTATGTCGCTAAACCCGCTGTCTTCCGGCAAGTCACTTTCGTAGTGTTCGTAAAGCATAATAAGTTCTTCATCCGATACGTTAATATGTCTTATCACTTCCTTTTTCAAAAGCACTTCAATCAGAACCTCATCTTCAATTCTTTCCAGGCTCTTCTCCTGCGAATCTTGAAAAGCTGTTGATTCGGCAGATCGGCGTTGGTACAGGGGTGTGTTTTTTACTCCCTTTTCAAGCGCTGTATGAATTAATATCTTTTGATGAATCAGTTTTTCCAGAATCTTATGCTGCTGGCGATAGAGTTTGATCTGCTGTTGGGGAGTCATGCGGTCGAATTCATCATAAATATCCTGCAGAATGATTTCTTCCCCCTCAACCGTGGCCAAAACGGTGTCGGGAGGGCGGGCGGGATCTTTGATATCCAGCGAGGCGGTTTCCATCAAATCCGCCTGAGGCAACACATCGTCTCGTTCGTCAAGCTTGGGGTTGATAACTGGATCATTTTCTAAATGATCCGAAGAAACTTTGGTATCTATCTTCGTTTCATATTCTTGCTCAGATCGTTCCTCTTCCACTTCAATTGATTGACACCCCAGGGAAATGACAAAAAAACTGAGTAAAAAAATTTGTGCATTACCGCTGAGGTTGTGCAGCATCTGTTTTGTAAAAGCAATGGTTCGTTTATAATCCATGAATAAATTCTCCCATTCCCCATGTCATTGAGTTTCCAGTTATCACTATAAATACTATTTGATAAATCCGCAGTGAACCACGTTGTTCCCCCACCGTGCCCTGTGCCGGTGGGATGATGATTAATCACTACGTGTCTAAAACTTACAACCGTAGCCGTTAATCCGCACGGCCCGCTCTTCTTGCTCTTGCCCGGGGGGGTGTGAAAAGCATTTTTTTTATGAAAGAGCAAGAGCCGGAGGAGCGGGTTGTGCGGATTAACGGGGATTTTGGAAATGATAAAACCTGGTTCGGCAGAATGATAGCGATAGCTTGATTTGTCCGAGCTTTGTAATAAATTTTCATGACGGGTATAATAGAGTTTCGCAAGCCTAATATTTTTATTAAAGTTTTTTTGAGGGGAATATTATGGAAAGGCGCGAATTCATCAGAAAAAGCCTTACGGCCGGCTTGCTGACCGGGATAGGGTTTTCGTTTGGGAAAAACGCTTTATTGGCCAACACCGTTTCGGATGATGAAATCCCTTATGACCTTGTAGCCGTCCGTAACGGCGAACCCGAGCAGATGTATAAACGTGCAATTGAGGCCATGGGGGGAATTTCGAAATACGTAAAAAAAGGGCAGAGGGTTGTTATAAAGCCAAATATCGCCTGGGATGTGAAGCCGGAACTGGCAGCGAATACCAACCCCACACTCGTAAAGGCGGTGGTGGAGAGCTGCCTGGAGGCCGGCGCAAAATCGGTTTATGCATTCGATCACCCCTGTGATAACTGGAAAAAGACCTATAAAACCAGCGGCATAGAAAATGCGGTTAAGGAAGGGGGCGGGGATATAGTCCCGGCTTCCAGCGAAAAGTATTTCGAGGAAGTCGATCTTCCGCACGGAAAACGGCTTACTTCCGCCAAGGTTCATGAGAAGGTTTTTGAAGCGGACGTGTTCATCAACATCCCGGTTCTAAAGCATCATGGCGCAGCCAAATTGACCATTTCGATGAAAAATCTCATGGGAACGGTATGGGATCGTGGACAATTGCATCGCAACGATCTGCAGCAGTGCATAGCGGATCTGTCGACTCGCATAAAGCCGGATTTGAACATAGTCGATGCCTACCGTGTTATGAAACACAATGGTCCGCGGGGCCGTTCAGAGGACGATATAGTTAAGATGAAATTTCTGGTTATGTCAGACGATATAGTTGCAGCGGATGCCTCAGCAGCAAAAATATTCGGTATGGAGGCGGCGGAGGTGCCGCATATACAGCATGCACACACCATGGAGGTGGGGGCGATGAATCTTGACGAACTGGAAATCGGTAGGATAAAGCTGTAATGGTCCGGTTCAAACACAGGCTGCTTAAGCTTTTCAGGGTTGGTGCTGCACTTGTTTTTTTCCTCTTAATAAGCTTTTTTTTCCTGGATTTTACCGGTCTGTTCCCCGCCAAGCTGATAAAGGGCAGCTTGGGGATACAATTTATACCCTCTGCCCTGTTGTTTTCCCGACAAATGGCCCTGTCCGCCGCCGGTTTTTCCCTGGTGATACTGATAACTCTCCTCTTCGGCCGCCTGTACTGCTCTTCCATCTGTCCTCTGGGCATCTTGCAGGATTTCATTCTCCGAATATCCCAAAAAGGTGGGGAAAAACGTTTCAGATACCATCCCTCCGTTAAAGGGCTGCGGCATTTCGTTCTTCTGATCACTCTATTAACCCTTTTCACCGGAAATGTTCTTGTTCTTGGCCTTTTAGGCGCTTAGTTGCCGTACATCGTTAACAAAATGAGGATGTACGAAT